>CATYYP010000045.1 GCA_958415245.1 Schaalia odontolytica
GGACTTGTGTCCTAAACGATAGCGATCGTCCTTGTGTCAAGCTATGCGGCGAACTATAGTAGTTGACGTTTCAATAAGCTTTCGAAAGGAAATGTCATGGCTTCCGTTGCCATCATTCTTGGCTCCGTCCGTCCCGGTCGCGCCGGCGAGCAGGTTGTTCGCTGGATCGAGGACCAGGCTCGTCTGGTCGAGGGCGTGCAGACCGTGTTCGTTGATCTGCGTGACTACAACCTTCCTCTCTTCGCGGAGGAAATGCCGCCCTCGATGCAGGCTCCCGAGCTTCCCGAGGCCGTTCGTCTTCGTGCGAACATCGAGGCAAACGACGCCGTCCTATTCGTGACGCCTGAGTACAACCACTCCGTGTCCGCAGCCTTGAAGAATGCGATCGACTACCTGCCCCCGGCCACGCTGAAGGAGAAGGCTGTCGGTTTGGTCGGCTATTCCTGGTACGGCGCGGTCAAGCCGCTCGAGCACCTGCGTGAGATCATGTCGACCTTCGGTGCCGACGTGCGTGAGCAGCAGGTTGGCATCAACCTCGGCTCTGACTTCCAGGATGGCGTTTTCACGCCCTCCGACGAGCTCGGCGTCCAGGTCCGTGAACTTCTCGCGTCGCTGGCGTGAGAATCGATTCTGAGCGGTTTCCCATGATCGTGGCACCGGTGTGTGAGTGTACTCGGCGTGAGTCGTCTTGCGACCGTGGTTGAGCGCTTGGGGGCTCTTCGAAGGGGCCGTTCAGATTAAGGGTGTGGCCCGGCAGAACACTGCCGGGCCACACCCTTATCTGTTGGGGGCTACGCGGATCGTCAGATCCAGCTCTGCAGCCACATGTGGGCGCGCCAGAAGTCGTAGTCGATGACGTCCCCGCGCCACAGTGGCATGAAATAGATGGCGCAGCCGAGGATTGCTGCCGTCACGAGCGCGGCAAACACCCACCCAGTGATCTGTGCGTGATGGGAGACTGACGCTGGTGTGGGCGATCCATCCATCGTTGCCCACCCCGCGAGGAGCCCAATCATCCATGCGACCGCCAAGGCGACGAAAGGTGCAAATGCGACGGTGTAGAAAACGAAGATCGTGCGATGCGCATAAGCGAGCCACGGAACGTACAAGGCGATGTAGCCGAGGGCAATGATGCCCACACGCCAATTGCGGTAGTAGAACGTGGCGACAAGCACGAGTAGCAGGGCGCCGATGCCCACCCACCATAGGAGGGGATTGCCGAGGGCGACGACGTCGCTTGCGCACTTGCCGGATCGGCAGCCCATCACGGCCTCGCCGTTGTTCCAGTAAAAGGAGGTTGCGCGCACCTGTGCGAGCCATGTGAATGGGTTGGACTGGTACTTGTGGGGTGTGTTCAGTCCGTTGTGGAACGTCCACATCTCCTTGTGGTAGAGCCACAGGTCGGCCAGCTGTCCGGCGAATCCTGCAATGCCGGAACGGCCGTGCCCGTGAGCGGAGGAGTGTGTGAACCAGCTGAACCAGGAAGCCAGGTACGTGAGAATCGCGGTCGGAACCATGAGGACGAATGCCCACCACACGTCTGCGAGGAGTGCTCCGCGGATCGGCGTCGGATGTCCCGCTCGCCAGCGGCACGTCACCTCGCGCAGCGCGACGAACAGCCCGAGGAAGGCGAGCACGTAAATGCCGGACCACTTGACGGAGCAGGCGAGCCCGGCGCAGATGCCGGCTGCGAAAAGCCACGGGCGGTTTCCCGCATTGGGGCCGATCGCGAAGGGGCGGCGATCGCGGAGTGTTAGGTGCTCCCAGGCGGAGTGCCACCCCTGCCTCGGCTCCCCCAGTCCATCCCAAGTCGCCAGCTTGGCGATGAGTGCGGGCTGTGCCATGTGCTGATCCTTGACGACGCACAGGAATGCGGCCAGTGCAAACATCGCGAGGAATCCGTCGAGGATGGACGTCCGGCTCATAACAATCGCCATGCCGTCCGTCGCCAGGAACAGGCCTGCGAGGAGGGTGATGGCCGGGGAACGGAACAGGTTCTGCGCGAGGCGGCAGAGGAGGAATACGGTGATAACCCCGCAGATTGCTGCCGCGATGCGCCACCCCACCGGATCCGCCTGGTCGAAGAACTTCATGCCCATTGCGATCAGCCACTTGCCCGTCGGCGGGTGAACTGGATAGCCGCCCACCGCGGACAAGCCGGAGGTATCACCATTGGCGAACGCGGTGTCGACATCCTTCGCCCACGTTCCCTCGTATCCGAGGGCGAGGAGTGACCAGGCGTCCTTCACGTAGTAGGTCTCGTCGAAGATGAGCGTGCGGACGTTACCCAGTCCTGGCAGTCGGATGAGAGCGGCGACGAGCGTCGCAATCGCTGTCGCTACCCACCCTGCCGCGGGCGTCGACAGGCGCTGCGCCCATCCGTTGACCGGGGGAGTGGACGAGGCCTTGGCTGGCTGCTCGGGGGCCTCGTCGTCGGTCGCCGGCTCCCGCTCGGGGAGGTCGCTGGCGATCTCGTCAGCTGCCGCCTCCTGCTCGAGGAGGTTCTCGGTCTCGTCGATCGTGTCGTTGTGTGCGTTCGCAGTATCCATCGCATCCGAGTCTAGCGGCCCTATCGCGCTGAAAGGAGTGCGGCGCACATCCGCTCTTGCGTTTGGAGAGAATGTTCAGCTCAAGCCTCTTGAGAATTGTTCTCGCTTGTGGCTATAATTTTCGTGTACCCGAAAATTGCACAGGAGCAATAATGTTTTCCTCGACGATGCGCGGCGTAGCAGCCGCCGCTGGTCTGGCCCTGGCGACCGCCTCGCTGGCCGCCTGCTCGCCCTCCTCCTCGGACCACGGCCTCGCGGTCGTTGCTACGACCACGCAGATCTGCGACTACGTCACCCAGATCGCCGCGAAATCCGCCGACATTTCCCTCGACAAGACTGACGCTGCCGGAAAGAGCAGTCACGTCGGCGCGCAGAAAGATGGTGCCGCCCTCACCATGAGCCTCACCTGCCTGCTCGCCCCCAACGCATCCGCGCACGAGCACGAGATGACCCCCGCGCAGACCTCGGCACTCGCACAGGCCGACGTCATGGCGGTCTCCGGCGTGGACCTCGAGCACTTCCTCGACGACGCTGTCGTCTCCTCCGGCTTCAAGGGACGCATGGTTGTTACCTCGGGCGTCCTGACAGCTGCCGACATCGACAACCCGGGTGCCGCAGACGAACAGGGCGCCTACACGATTGATCGCGGAAGTGAGCGCGTGGATGTCGCCCCGTGGCCGTTCCCGCCGGAGGAAGCGGGCGAGGAACCCGAGTTCCGCTTCGACCCGCACGTGTGGACCTCGCCGAAGGGCGCTCGCGTCCAGGTCGCTAACCTCGGCGCGGGCCTCGCGGCCGCGGCACCCGACGCCGCCTCGTCGATCAACGCGGCCACGGCCTCGTACCTGGAGGAGATCGACGCGCTCGATCAGTGGACCGCCGAGGCCATCAAGACCGTGCCGGAAGGCCAGCGCGTGCTCTTTACCTCCCACGACGCCTTTGGCTACTTCTCGAGGGACTACGGGATCCGCTTCATCGGTGCGGCCCTGTCCGACTTCAACGAGCAGCAGGACGCCACCGCCGACCACATCGCCAAGGCCGTCGCGGCCGTCAAGGAGTCCGGAGCGGTCGCGCTCTTCGCGGAAAACTCCAACAACTCCAAGTCCATCGAGGCGATTGCTCGCGCGGCCGGCGTGACCCCCATCGTGGGCGAGGACGCCATGTACGGTGACTCGCTGGGCCCCGATGGATCAGAGGGAGCCACCTACGTCGGCTCGATCATCCACAACGTGCGCGCCGTGACGCAGGCGTGGGGCGGCACCGTCCCGCAGCTGCCCGAGCGCCTGAAGGATCAGTGATGGGCAGACTCGTCTCCTTTCACGACGCGGCGCTGGGGTATGGGAATACCCCGGCGCTGACCGGCCTGACCCTCGACGTGTTCGGGGGCCAGGCCCTCGCCCTTGTCGGCCCCAACGGCGGTGGCAAGACCACCCTCATGCGAGGTATTGTTGGCGGCTGCTCGGTCCTCTCCGGGACCGTCGAGGTGGAAGCCAAGCGTATTGGCCTCGTGCCGCAAAGCGCCGACCTGGACCTCACCTTCCCCGTGAGCGCGGCCGAGGTCGTCACCATGGGACTCATCGCCGAGGCCGGGTGGGGAAAGCGCATCAACGCCGACATGCGCGCGCGGGTGAGCGCCGCCCTCGAGCGCGTGAACCTCTCCGACCGGGCCTCCCACCGCTTTGGGACGCTCAGCGGCGGGCAGCGCCAGCGCGTCCTCGTCGCGCGTGCTCTGGTCGCACGCCCCGAGCTGGTCATGATGGACGAACCCTTCAACGGCCTGGACGCTCCCAGCCGCGACATCATCACGGGTCTCATCGCGGACCTGACAGCCGACGGCGTCGGCGTCATCGTGTCCACGCACGACCTGTCGCTTGCGCGCGACGTGTGTTCCCAGGCGTGCGTGCTCGCCTCCCGCCTTGTCGCCCTGGGGCCCACCGACAAGGCCCTCGCGCCCGCGGTCTTGGCGCGCGCCTACGGATCGAGCGCCGACGAGGCGATTGCGGCCCTGTCATGATCGCCCCCTACCTGCTGCGCCCTCTCATCGTCCTTGGCCTGCTTGCGCTCGCGGTGGGACCGGCCTCGACGCTGGTCAACCTGCGTCGCGCCGAGTTCAGCGCCGAAACGATGGTCCACGGCGTCTTTCCCGGCATTGTCGTCGGCATGGCGGTCGGCGGGCGCGACGCGATCATCCCGGGCGGCGCCGTGTGCGCGGCCCTCATCGCGGCGGCACTGACGGCGGCCTCTCGCAAACAGCGCCACTCCGAGGCGACGACCGCGGTCCTGCTCACCGCCTTCTTCTCCCTCGGCATCGTGATCTCCCTGCGCATCGGGGACATGTCCGGGCAGCTCGAATCCCTCATGTTCGGCCGTCTCCTGGATATCACCCCGTCGCGCATGGCCATGAGTGCTCTGGTCCTCGTGGTTGCGGCCGTCCTGCTTGCCCTCACCTGGCGTGCGCAGGTCGCGGTGGCCTTCGACCGCGAGGCCGCGCACGTCAGCGGTATCCCGGTCACCTGGATCGACATCGCGTTCAACGCGGCGCTCGGAGCGATCGTGGTCGCGGCGTCGACGGCGGTCGGGGTCCTCCTTGTCGTCGGATATCTTGTCGTGCCCGGAGCCTTCGGTCGCCTCCTCGCGGCGGGCCCACGCTCGATGGTGCTCCTGGCCGGCGCCTGCGCGCTCGTCGGGGGATGGGCCGGATTTGGCGTTTCCCTCCTGCGCGCGCCGCGCCCGCTCTCCCCGCAGGCGTGCGTCGCCATGGGGGTCCTCGTCTGCTTCGCTGGCGCGTGTGTCATCCGAGAGATCCGCGCCCGGCGCGCCCACGCGGTCGGAGCCGCGCGTGAAACGTCGCGTGAAACGACCGTGAACGCCGGGGGAGGGGAGGCCTCGTGATCGCTAACCTCCTCCTGTACCCCGCGCTCCACGTGACTATCATCGGGGCCCTGGGTGGCCTCGTCGGCGCCTTCGCATACCTGGACCGACGCATCTTCTTCGCCGAATCCGTCACGCACGGCACGTTCCCGGGCGCGGTTCTCGGCGTCGTCATCGCTGCCGCCCTTGGCCTCGGGCACTCCGGAATGTCGGCGGCGCTCTACGTTGGAGCGTTCCTCGGGACCATCCCGCTTGTCGCCCTCATGCGCTGGCTCGCCACGATCCCCGGTATCTCCAGCCAAGGCGCAGCCGGCATCGTGCTGACCGCGGGTTTTGCTTCCGGTTACTTCTTGGCGACCTGGTTCAAGCCCCTGCCCCTCGCGGTCAACTCCTTCCTCACCGGCTCCGTCATGACGGTCTCGCCCGCTGACGTCGCCTGGGCGGGTGGCGTGCTCGTGGTCGCTCTGCTTGTCGTGACGTTGGGCGGGCGCCACCTGATCGCCCACTGCTTCGACCCCGCCAACCCCGCCGCCGCCTCGCGCGCCGGGCGTCACGAACTCGTCATCCTCGGACTCATCCTCGCCTCGGTCACCGTGGCGATCCCCGCGGTCGGCACGATCCTGTCGATCGCGCTCATTGCCGCGCCGGCCGCCGCGCTTGCGCCCCTCGTGCGCAGCTCGCGTGCCTTCCTCGTCGGCTGCCCTCTGCTGGGGGCGCTTCTTGGAATCGTCGGCCTCGCGGTTGCTGTCCCCGCGCGCCTCAGTGCAGGCGGAACCATCGCGCTCCTGTGCGCCGCGTGCGTCCTGGCCTCGCGCGTCCCCCAATGGGTGGCGGGTACGAGGCGGACGCGCCGTGCGCGCGCAGGAAACCAGTGAGACGATACGGGCATGGAAGCAGCGAACGACACGACCAACGCCCCCGAAGCTGCCTCGACGTCCAAGGACGCTCGCGCGCAGGAACCCTATCGTCAGGAGGCGGGGACCATCCTGCTGGCCGCCACCCCGATCGGGGACGTGCGTGACGCCTCGCCCCGCGTCGTCGCCGCGCTTCAAGGAGCGGACATCGTCGCCGCCGAGGACACGCGCCGCGCGCTCGCCCTCGCCTCGCGCCTAGGCATCAAGCTGGGTGGTCGCCTCGTCGCCCTGCACGACCACAACGAGGCCGAGAAGGCCGCGGGCATCGTCGAGGCAGCCAGGGGAGGGGCTCGCGTCGTCTTCGTGTCCGACGCGGGTATGCCCACGGTCTCCGACCCAGGTTTCCGGCTGGCGCGTGCGGCCATCGACGCGGGTGTTCCTCTGTCCGTCCTGCCCGGTCCCTCCGCGCCGCTCGTGGCCCTCGCCCTGTCCGGCCTGCCGTCGGACCGCTTCGCCTTCGAGGGATTCCTACCGCGCAAGGATGGGGATGCCACGCGCTACCTGCAGGACCTCGCGACCGACCCGCACACGCTCATCTTCTTCGAATCGCCCCGGCGCGCAGCCGCCACGCTGACACGCATGGCCGAGGTCTTCGGCGCCGACCGCCCCGCCGCGCTGTGCCGCGAGCTCACGAAGGACTACGAGGAGGTGCGCCGCGGCACGCTCGGGCAGCTCGCGGAAGGTGCCGACGATGTCCTCGGCGAGGTGACGATCGTTGTCGCCGGATACGCGCGAAGCGCACGCGCCGAAGACCACGTCGGTGCCGTCCTCGCGCTCGCGGCGGAAGGTATGCGCCTCAAAGACGCCGCAGCCGAAGTGGCCGCGGCGACGGGCGCGCGCAAGAACGACCTCTACAAGGCCGCTCTCGCCGCGCGATAAAAACGAGGCCGGGGAGCCTCAGACGATCTCGACGTGCTCGGACGTCATCCACTGGCGGGCCGACGCGCCCAGCTCCTCGGTCACGGGCGCGGTCAGCTCGCGCAGGACGCGCGTCTTGAAGTCCGCGCGAGCGGCGTCGACCGCCGTGCACGCGACGCAGTGCGACTCCGCCAGACCTACGACGTCCACGTCCGTGATGCCAGCGTCGCGCAGTGCCTGCTCCAGCGTCTTCCCATCCTCGGTCGTGCCCTCGAAGCCCGAGTAGGCGGCCTTGTACTGGCCCTTCTTAATCGTCACGTCCGCGTTCACGTGCGCGAGCGCCGGGTGCAGCTCGGCCTCGGCCGTGCCCGCGACGCCGTGCGGGGGCCAGGTGTCCACGAAATCCGGCGTCTCGGAGAAGTGAGCGCCCGGGTCGATGTGCCAATCCTGCGTGGTGACGATCAGCTGGTACTCGTCGCGGTGCGCATCCACGTAGGCGGCCACGGCCTCGGCGATAGCGTTACCGCCCGTCACAGGGAGAGCACCACCTTCGCAGAACGTGGGCTGAACGTCGACGATAATGAGTGCGCGGGGCATGGGACCTCCCAGAAAATTCAGTAATTTTCTCAAGAATATCACCCGTGTCACACTCGCCCAAGGGCTGTTTCAATTCCTCGATATGCGGCCGGTTGCCCGTTTATGACAGCAACGCAGTATTGTTAGGGGCTATGAGTCGTATTCTGTCCGCCGTCGCATGGCCCTACGCCAACGGCCCCCGTCATATTGGCCACGTTGCGGGATTCGGTGTCCCCTCCGACGTTTTCTCCCGGTACATGCGAATGGCCGGCCACGACGTTCTCATGGTGTCCGGCACCGATGAACACGGCACCCCCATCCTGGTGGCCGCCGATGGCGCCGGTGTGAGCGCCCGCGAACTCGCAGACCAGAACAACCGCCTCATCGTCGAGGACCTCGTGGCCCTGGGCCTGTCCTACGACCTCTTCACCCGCACGACCGCCGGCAACCACTACCGCGTCGTCCAGGACATGTTCGCCACCGTGCGCGACAACGGCTACATGATCGAGCAGGTCACGCGCGCCGCCATCTCCCCGTCCACCGGCCGCACCCTGCCCGACCGCTACATCGAGGGCACCTGCCCGATCTGCGGCGCCGAGGGCGCGCGCGGTGACCAGTGCGACAATTGCGGTAACCAGATGGACCCGACCGAGCTCATCAACCCGCACTCGCGCATCAACGGTGAGACCCCCAAGTTCGTGGAGTCCACCCACTACTTCCTCGACCTGCCCGCCCTGGCTGATGCCCTGTCCGCCTGGCTCGACGAGCGCGAGAAGTCCGGCACCTGGCGTCCCAACGTCATCAAGTTCTCCCAGAACTTCCTCGAGGACATCCGTCCCCGCGCCATGACGCGCGACATCGACTGGGGCATCCCGGTCCCCGGCTGGGAGGACCAGCCCACCAAGCGCCTGTACGTGTGGTTCGACGCCGTCATCGGCTACCTGAGCGCCTCCATCGAGTGGGCGCGCCGCACCGGCGACCCCGAGGCGTGGCGCAAGTGGTGGAACGACCCCGAGGCCCTGTCCTACTACTTCATGGGCAAGGACAACATCGTCTTCCACTCGCAGATCTGGCCCGCCGAGATGCTCGGTTACAACGGCCAGGGCGCGAAGGGCGGCGCCCCCGGTGATCTGGGCGTCCTCAACCTGCCCACCGAGGTCGTGTCCTCCGAGTTCCTCACGATGGAGGGCAAGAAGTTCTCGTCCTCGCACGGCATCGTCATCTACGTGCGCGACTTCCTCTCGCGTTACCAGGCCGACGCGCTGCGCTACTTCATCAGCGCGGCCGGCCCCGAGACCTCGGACTCCGACTTCACGTGGGCAGAGTTCGTGCGCCGCACCAACGGCGAGCTCGTCGCCGGCTGGGGCAACCTGGTCAACCGCACGGCTTCCATGATCGCCAAGAAGTTCGGCGAGATCCCCGCCCCCGGTGAGCTCGAGGACATTGACCGCGCCCTCCTGGATGCCGTTGAGGCCGGGTTTGAGACCGTCGGCAACCTGATTCGCCACCACCGTCAGAAGGCGGCGCTGTCCGAGGCCATGCGTCTGGTGGGCGAGGCCAACAAGTACGTGACCGACACCGAGCCCTTCAAGCTGAAGGCCCCGGAGCAGCAGGAGCGTCTTGCGACGGTCCTGTGGACCCTGGCCCAGGCGGTCACGGATCTTAACCTCATGCTCTCCCCGTTCCTGCCCCACGCGGCCAACGACATCGACCGCGTCATGGGAGGCTCGGGCGAGATTGCGCCGATGCCCTACATCGAGGAGGTCGCCGAGCTCGACCCGCAGGTCCTGCCCGCCGACTTCGAGGGCCGCGACGGCTACCCGATCATCACGGGCGACTACACGAACGTGCCGACCTGGGAGCGCCATCCGATCACGGTTGGTACCCCGATCGCCAAGCCTACGCCGGTGTTCGTGAAGCTGGACGAGTCCATCGTCGAGGAGGAGCTTGCCCGCTACGCGGACGCTCACCCCGATGATGTGACGGGTGCCTGATCTCAGGTTTTCCTTGGCATGATGCCACTCGTGATGAATGTGACATACGTTTGACAGCGCGCGGGCGGGACGGATGCGTCCCGCCCGCGCGCTCGTCTATCTCGGGGTGTTACCGTGAGGTCATGGCCGAAGATTTTCTCGCGTCCGCCCTCGCTGCCGAGGCCTCGTCGCGCGCCCCGCACGATCCCGACTACCCGCTCTTTCACGTCGCGCCACCGGTGGGCCGCCTGAACGACCCGAACGGCCTCATCGAGATCGGCGGGACGTATCACGCGTTCTTCCAGTACACGCCCGAGCACCCTCGCAAGCTCG
>CATYYP010000046.1 GCA_958415245.1 Schaalia odontolytica
CGGCGGCGCCCGGAACACCCGTGGGGCCGCAAGCAGTCCGGCAGCACACAGCAAGGGGCCCGAAGCGCCGAAGCGCCTCGGGCCCCACACTCGCGTGTGTCAGTTGCTCACAGGTTGAGCTGGATGTTGCGGCCGGGGACGGCCTCGATCAGCTCGCGCGTGTAGTCCTGGACCGGGTTGTTGAACAGCTCGTCCGTCGAGTTGGCCTCGACGAGCTTGCCCTTCTCCATGACGATCACGTCGTCGGCGATCTGGCGGACAACGGCCAGGTCGTGCGTGATGAACAGGTAGGACAGGCCCAGCTGCGCCTGCAGGTCGTTGAGCAGGTAGAGGATCTGGTTCTGCACCAGAACGTCCAGCGCGGACACGGCCTCGTCCAGGACGATGACCTCCGGGTTGAGGGCGAGGGCGCGGGCCACGGCCACGCGCTGGCGCTGGCCGCCGGAGAGCTCGTTCGGGTAGCGGCGCATGGCGCTACGCGGCAGGGCCACCATGTCGAGCAGCTCGGAAGCACGCGCGATGCGCAGCTTCTTCGGGTTGAACTCGTGCTTCTCGGCGGCGGTCAGCGAACGCTTCGCGTCGGCGGCCTCGACGAGGACGCGCATCCATTCCTCGGGCTCGCGGCCCGTGGCCTCGGCGCGCTTGATTTCGGCGCGCGCATACTCCAGGGTGCCGTAGCCGTGGATCTTCAGCGGCTCCTCGATCAGTCGGTAGATCGAGAACATGGGATCCAGCGAACCGTAGGGGTTCTGGAACACGGCCTGGAGGCGGCGGCGCAGGCGGAAGAGTTCCGCTTCGCTCATCTGCGAGGTGTCCTCGCCGTCGAAGTAGACCTTGCCCTTCGTCGGCTTGAGGAGCTGCAGAACCATGTTCGCGGCGGTGGACTTGCCGGAGCCGGACTCGCCGACGACCGCGAGGGTCGTGCCGCGGCGCAGTTCGAAGGACACGTCGTCGACGGCCAGGAAGGTGTCCTGGCCCTTCTTGGCGCCGCGGATGTCGAATTTCTTGGTGAGGTTTTCGACGCGGATGATGGCATCCGTGGAGGTTGCGCCCTTGCCGGCACCGACGAGCTCTTCCTCGGTGACCGAGATGCCCTGCTTGTGAGCGGACTCGATGCGCGCGGAGGCCAGGGAGGGCGCGGCGGACACGAGGCGCTTCGTGTAGGGGTGCTGGGGGTGCTGGAGGATCTCCAGGGCGGGGCCGGACTCGACGATGCGGCCGCGGTGCATGACGACGAGCTGCTCGGCGCGCTCGGCGGCCAGGCCGAGGTCGTGCGTAATGAACAGCACGGCGGTGCCCATCTCAGAGGTGAGCTTGCCAAGGTGGTCGAGGATGCGGCGCTGGACGGTCACGTCCAGAGCGGAGGTCGGCTCGTCGGCGATCAGCAGCTTGGGGTGGGCGGCCATGCCGATGGCGATGAGGGCGCGCTGGCGCATGCCGCCGGAGAATTCGTGCGGGTACTGGTTGGCGCGGCGTTTCGCGTCGGGGAGGCCGGCTTCCTTGAGGAGCTGGGTCACGCGCTGGCCGGCCTCGGAGCGGGGCACGACGTTGTTCGCGAGGAGAGCTTCCTTGACCTGGGTGCCCACGCGGAGCACGGGGTTGAGGTTACTCATCGGGTCCTGGGGGACGAGGCCGATGCCGGATCCGCGCAGCTCCACCCACTGCTTGGTGGACAGGTGGGTGATGTCGCGGCCGTCGAATTCGATCTTTCCGCCCGCGACCTTGCCGGTGCCGGGCAGCAGGCCGATGACGGCGGCGGCGGTCGTGGACTTACCGGAGCCGGATTCGCCGACGATTGCGACGGTCTGGCCGGGGTAGATGGTCAGGTTCGCGCCGCGCACGGCGGGGACGACGCCGGTCGAGGAGGTGAAGGTGACCTCCAGGTCCGTGATCTTGAGCAGGGGCTGCACGTCGTCCGGGTGGATGTCGGACGAGGCCGGGGCCGCGCTGGGGGCGACGGCTCGTTCGACGATCTCTTCCATCTCCTTGTCGGAGAGCTGGGGGGTGTTCGTTTCGCTCACTTGCGTGCCTTCGGGTCGAGGGCTTCGCGCACGGCGTCGCCCATCATGATGAAGCTGAGGACGGTCAGGGCCAGGGCCGCGCCCGGGTAGAACAGGACCATCGGGTTGGTGCGCAGGGACGTCTGAGCGGACGAGATGTCAGCGCCCCAGGAGACGACCGACGTCGGCAGGCCGATGCCCATGAAGGACAGGGAGGCCTCGGACACGATGAAGGTGCCCAGTGCGACGGTTGCGTACACGATGATGGGGGCCATCGAGTTCGGGATGATGTGGCTCAGCAGGATGCGCGCACGGGACGCGCCGGTTGCGCGGGCCGCGGTCACGAACTCTTCGTTCTTGGCGGATAGGACCGAACCGCGGGTGATGCGCGCGATGGAGGTCCAGCCGAACATGGACAGGACGATGACGACCATGAGGATGGAGCGCGAGCCCTTGAACATCTGCATGAACACGATCGCGGCGAGGAGCAGCGGGATCGCGAAGAACACGTCGGTGATGCGCGAGAGGAGGGCGTCGAACCAGCCGCCGAAGTAGCCGGCGAGTGCGCCGACGGTGCCGCCGATCAGCACGACCGCGATGGTCGTGAGGATGCCGACGGACACGGATGCGCGGGCGCCGTAGACGACGCGGGCGTAGATGTCGCAGCCCTGCTTGTCGAAGCCGAAGGGGTGTCCGGCGGAGGGACCGGCCAGCGACGAGGAGAGCTCGCAGAACTTCGGGTCGGTCGCGGTGAAGAGCGACGGGAAGAGCGCGAGGAGCGCGGCGAGCGCGATGATGAACGCGGCGATCCAGAAGGTCGGGCGGCGGCGCAGGCGCTTCCAGGCCTCGCCCCACATGGACGAGGGGGCACCCTCGTCGGCGACTGCGTCGACGGCACCGAGGCCGGTCTCGTCGATGTCGGAGACGTAGTGGTCCTGGCCCGCGCGGGTGCGGGCGATGTTGGCGGAAGGAATCTGGTCACTCATAGCGGATCCTCGGGTCGAGCACGGCGTACAGGAGGTCGACGATCAGGTTCGCGATGATGTAGACCAGCACGAGCACTGTTGTCACTGACACGACGGTCTGGGGTTCGCCCTTGATGATGGCGCTCCACAGGGTGCCGCCGACGCCGTGGATGTTGAAGATACCCTCGGTGATGATCGCGCCGCCCATGAGGGCGCCGAGGTCGCCGCCGATGAACGTGGCGACGGGGATGAGGGAGTTGCGCAGGATGTGGCGCGTCATGACGACGCCACCGGAAAGGCCCTTGGCGCGCGCGGTGCGCACGTAGTCGGCGGAGACGTTCTCGGAGACGGACTGGCGGGTCAGTCGGATGACGTAGGCCAGGGAGACGCCGCCGAGCACCATGGCTGGCATGGTGAGGCTCTTGAGGTCGACGGAGGCCGAGGCCGTGGTCGGCAGGATCGCGAGCTGAACGCCCAGGACGTACTGGAGGACGAAGCCGAGCACGAAGGTGGGGACGGAGATCAGCAGGAGGGAGAGCACGAGGATGGTGGAGTCAAACCACTTGCCGCGGCGCATGCCCGCGACGACGCCGAGGCTAATGCCGAGGACGGTTTCGATGGCGAGGGCGTAGAGGGCGAGCTTCGCGGTCGTTGGGAAGGCGGTCGCCATGATGGACGTGACCTTCTGGCCGTTGAACGCGGTGCCGAAGTCGAGGGTGAAGACTCCCTTGAGGTACAGCAGGTACTGCATCCAGAAGGGCTTGTCCAGGTTGTACTGGGCGCGGATCTGCGCGGCGGCGGCCTCGGAGAGGCCGCGGTCGCCACCGAGTGCGGCGACGGGGTCACCTGGCATCAGGTAGACCATCGCGAAGATCAGAAAGGTGGCTCCGAAGAAGACCGGGATGGTCTGGAGGAGTCGCCGTCCGATGTAGCGGAGCATGGACAATCCTTTAGTGTTCGTGTCGTGGGAGGGGAGGTTCCGATCCCTGGCGGAGCCTCGCAGGCGAGGCCGACTATGGTCCCATCATAGGGTAAAGAATGGGCAAATGGCGCATCGGTCTCTCAATTTGTCTTCCGTATCAAACCCGTGATGCTGTTTTGAGATGAAAGTGTGTTCCGCGTCAATGTGGGCGTGCAGTGCGTTGCTGAGCTGCGTTGATGTGTGTGGGGCTGTCGAAAAGAGATGTGCGAGGGGCGGGCGGCGTTATCCCCCCCCCCCAGAAGGGAGGGTAAACAAGGGGGATAAAATAGTTGTGTTATGTTAAAAAAAAGGCTGACACCTAAACCAGTAAGATAAGGTTAACCTCGTGCGATCACTTCTTGGTGATCTGGTACATCACGGGCTGACCCTTCCAGTCGAACTTGACGTTGTCGACGTTCTTGGACCATGCGCCGTTGACGTTGGTGTACCACAGGGGCACAGCCGGCATGTCGCGCAGCAGGATGGTCTGGGCCTGCTCGAGGATCTTCGCGGCGTCGGCGCTGCTGGTGGCGGAGGATGCCTGGGTCACCAGGGAATCGAACTCGCTGTTGGAGTACTGACCCTTGTTGGCGTCGGCGCCGGTGGCGTACTGGGGCTGCAGGAAGTTGTACAGCGCCGGGTAGTCGCCCTGCCAGCCGTTACGGAACGCGCCGGTCATCTCACCCTTGTCCTCTGCGTCGAGCAGGGACTTGAAGTCGGCGAAGGGGTTGCCTTCAGCGTCGATACCCAGGGTGTTCTTGATCGAGTTCGTGGTTGCGTCGACCCATTCCTTGTGGCCACCGTCAGAGTTGTAGGCGATGGTGAAGGTGCCGTCCCAGGGGGAGATGGCGTCGGCCTTGGCCCACAGTTCCTTGGCCTTCTCGGGGTTGTAGGTCAGGACCTCGTTGCCGGAGACGTTGGCGTCGTAGCCCTCAAGCGTCGGAGCGGTGAAGTCCTTGGAGGGGGTACGGGTGCCGTTGAAGATGTTCTTCACGATGGTCTCGCGGTCGACGGCCATCGAGATGGCCTGGCGACGCAGCTGGCCTTCCTCGCCGGAGAAGTGGGGCAGGTACTGCGGGATCGTGAAGTACTGAGCGCCAGCGTAGGGCTGGTTCACGGTGCGGCCGGAGAGCTCGGACTCGTAGGTGGCGAACACGGAGGCAGGCACGGCATCGAGGACGTCCACGGAGTCGGAGGACAGATCCTGGTAGGCCGCGTCGAGGCTCGAGTAGAAGACGAAGGTCACGCCGTCGTTCTGGGCCTTGGTGTCACCCACATAGTTCTCGTTGGGGACGGCGGTGAACTTGACGTTGTGCTCCCACGCGTCGGCCGAGGCCATCTTGTAGGGGCCGTTGCCCACGGGGGCCTGGCCGCCGGCGTCGGGGTTCTCCAGGGTCGAGTCCGGGAGCGGCGCGTAGGCGACGTAGCCCAGGCGGGACATGAAGTCCGAGGTGGGGTTCTTCAGCTTCGCGGTGAAGGTGTAGTCGTCGACCTCGGTCAGGCCGGTGATCTCGCCGTTGCCCTCGTCGTCGGTGCCCTCGAAGATGCTGAAGAAGGCAGCCTGCTGCTGGTTCTTGGAGGTGATCAGGTTCCAAGCCTTGATGAAGTTGTGGGCCTGGACGGGGGTGCCGTCGGAGAACTTGCGGTCGTTGTGGAGCTTGATGGTCCACTCGGACGCGTCCTCGTTGGGCTCGATGGACTCGGCGACGTCGAGGACGGCCTTGCCGTCAACGTCGTAGCGGACGAGCTGGCTGAACAGGACGGTCAGGATCCTGCCGCCGCCGTTCTCGTTGGTCAGGCCCGGCAGGAGCGGGTTCTGGGGCTCGGAGCCGTTCACGGTGACGACCTTGTCGGCGGAGCCGGACGAGGACGTGGAGCCGCCGCCGGCGCAGGCGGTCAGAGCGAGCGCGGCAGCCGCGGGGATGACGAGCCATGCCTTCTTCAGGTTCATGGATTCTTCCTCCTGGTTGATGGGTGGAACTGGGGGCGGTGCCCTCAGGTATGGTCCGAGAGTAACCCCTGAGGCCTGGAAGATACGAAAGATGTCCATCATGTGCGCATTACATTTTGGTTACAAACGTAAAAAGAAGGTCAAATAATGGTGTGAGTCACATAAAAGTGGGTCTGTTGTGACGAAGTATTCATGCGACGAGGCCGGGGCTGAGCGTGCGCACACACCCGGCCTCGGCCTCGTCGAGTAAAGGGGAGGGATTAGGAGAGCAAACCCTCGGAAATGAGCCAGTCGTGGGCGATCTGAGAGGCGGACTTCTGCTCGACCGTCGACTCCCGGTTCATCTCGATGAGATCCTGCGCGTCCAACGCCTCGCTCACCCTGTTGATGACCGTGGTCGCGTCTTCGTTTACCCGCGACGAGGCCAGGGGCACCACGTGCGAGGCGAGGAACAGGCCCTTCGGGTCCTTCAGGACCGTCAGCGTTCCGTCCGCGAGCACCGGGTCGGATGAGTAGATGTTCGCGAGCTGGATGTCGCCGTCCTTCAGGGCCTTGACCGTGAGGGGGCCGCCCGAATCCTCGATCGGGGTGAAGTTGACGGTCACTCCGTAGAGGTCGGACAGTCCGGTCGGGCCGTAGGGGCGCGTGCGCAGCTCCGAATTGCCACCCAGCGTGAGCGTGCCCGCGTTCGCGAGGTCGCCGATCGACGTCAGTGAGTGGGCGGTCGCGAAGTCGGTCGTCACCACGTAGGAATCCTGGTCGGTCGCAGGTGCTTGCTCGAGGGCGCGCAGACCCGAGGGGAGCGCGGTCTGCAGAGCTGAATACACCTCGTCCGTGGATCGCGCGGTCGCGTCAGCATCCAGATACTGCAGCAGGTTGCCCGTGTACTCAGGGAACACGTCGATCGATCCGGCCTCGAGCTCGGGCATGTAGACCTCGCGCTGGCCGATCCGCAGCTGGCGGTCGACCGTGAAGCCTGCCCCTTCGAGGGCCTGGGCGTACGCCTCTGCGAGGATCTCGTTCGAGTAGTAGTCCTGCGAGCCGACGACGAGCGTCGTCGAGCCGTTCTCTGAACTTCCGGTGCTCGTGTTGCCGCCGACCGACTCTGACGAACCGCAGGCGGCCAGGGCCAGGGTGGAAGCCGCGACGGCAGTCATTGCGATCATCGTGCGTTTCATAGTGTCTCCTTGAGTGAGTTGTCCTCATTGTCTGAGAAAGAATGGGTGCGGGCCCGAAGGCGTCGCGCGACCAGCGCCAGGAGCGCGTCGGTCGCCAGCGCGAGGGCGACGACGATGATCGCGCCCCCGATCATCTCCGCGTAGTCGCGGGTCTTCAGGCCCTCGTAAAGGAAGCGGCCGAGGCCGTAGTTTGCCGTGTAGGCCGCCAGCGTAGTCGTCGCGATCACCTGGAGAGTCGCTGACCGCGCGCCCGCCGCGACGAGGCCGGCCGCGTGCGGGGCCTCGACCTGCGCGAGGACCTGCCGTTCGGTGAGTCCAATCGCACGCGCCGCATCCACGGTTGCGCGCGGCGTCGAGGCGATGCCCGAGTAGGTCGCCGACAGGAGCGGTGGGATCGCCAGGATGAGGAGAGCCAGTGTGGGCGCAGCCAGTCCAATACCCAGCCACAGGCCCGCCAGCGTCAGGACGCCGAGCGTCGGAACTGCACGGGCTGCGCCCGTCGCGCTCACCAGCCATCGGCCCCTGCCCGTATGTCCGATCCAGGTGCCCAGCGGCAGCGCGATGAGGGCCGCAAGCGCCACGATCAGGAGGGTGAGGCCCAAGTGCTCGGTGGCCCTCACGAGGATCCCGGACTCACCCAGCCAGTGCGCGGGGACCGCCAACCAATTCAGGGCGTCGAGGAGAATGTTCATGCCCGCCCCCTCCTCGTCCACGGAGTGAGGGTCCAGCCGATTCCCTGGATCAGCGCATCGATGACGAGCGCGAGGAGAACCGTTGCGACCAAGCCGGCCACGACCTCGGCGATAAGGCCGCGCTGAAAACCGTCAGTGAACAGCGTCCCCAGCGAGCGCACCCCAATAAACGCACCCACCGTCACGAGCGACACCGTCGACGTGGCAACCACGCGCGTGCCCGCGACGATGACGGGCGTCGCCAGGGGGAGCTCCACCTCGGCGAAGCGTCGAAAGAGCGGGTAGCCGCACGCGTTCGCGGCCTGCAGGGTCGCGCGAGGGATCGTGCGGAAGCCCTCCGCGGCCTGTCGCACCAGCACCGCCACGCCGTACAGCGTCAGGACGATGATCATGTTGATGGGAGAGCGTAGCGCCACCCCGACGATCACCGGAATAACTATCAGGAGCGGCAGCGACGGCACCGCGTACAGCGCCGACAGGGCAGACAAAACCCAGCCGCCGCGGCGTGAAAACGCGGCCCAGTGGGCGACTGGTACGGAGAGCAGCACTGACAGTGCGATCGCTGGGAGGGCAATCCACAGGTGCGCGAGTGTCAGGGAGCCGATGACCCCCCAGTTTGAGGACAGCCAGGTCACGGACGCTCCCCGGCCTCGTTGGTCGTCAGCGTGCCCACGGGGGTTCCGGCCTCGTCGACGACCAGTCTACCCGGCCCGGCGACGCGCACCGGGCGCGCCGCGCGCGAGGCGCCCACGAACTCGGCGACGAAAGGCGACGCGGGGGAGGAGAGCAGCTCGGTGGGCGTGCCCACCTGCTCGATGCGGCCGCCCGTCGAGAGGACCGTGACCTGGTCGCCCAACGTGAACGCCTCGTCCACGTCGTGCGTCACGAAGAGGATCGTTGTGCCCAGCGCCCGCTGAATCTCCTTCAGCTCGCACTGCAGCTCCGCGCGAACGATCGGATCCAGCGCGCCAAAGGGCTCGTCCATCAGCAGGATGTCCGCGCGATTGGCCAGCGCCCGGGCCACGCCTACGCGCTGACGCTGGCCGCCCGACAGCTGAGCGGGGTAGCGATCGGCCATCTCGCGATCCAGGCCCACCAGCTCGAGGAGCTCGAGCGCGCGCTCGCGGGAAGCCTGCTTCGTGGCGCCCTCCAGGCGCGGGACGGTCGCGATATTGTCGGCAATGCTTCGGTGGGGGAAGAGGCCGCCCTCCTGCAGGACGTAGCCGATCGAGCGGCGCAGGCGCACGGGGTCCTCGCCTGCGACGTCCTGCTCTCGTACGAATACCCTGCCCGAGGTCGGGGTGACCATCGCGTTCACCATCCGCATGAGCGTCGTCTTGCCGCAGCCCGACGTGCCGAGGAAGACGGTCGTCGAGCCCTGCTCGACGGTGAGGGAGAAGTCCTCGACGGCGCGTGTGCCGCCCGGGTAGGTCTTGGAGACGTGGTCGAAGCGAATCATGCGCGCTCCTTGGCAGCCTCGGCGATGAGTGCGAGGCTGCGCATCAGCTCCTCGCGCTGGGCTGTGGAGAGTGGGGCGAAGAGGCGCTCCTGCTCCTTCTCGACGATCATGCAGGCCTCCTCGAGGTGTGCCAGGCCCTCTTCCGTCACCGTCAGGATGGTCGCGCGCCGGTCGTGCTCGCACGGGGTGCGGTGCAGCAGTCCGTCGCGGTGCAGGCGATCCACGAGGCGCGAGGCCGCTCCCAGGGTGATGCCCTGGCTTGCCGCGACCTCCTGGATGCGGCACGCGGGGGTGTCGCGAACCGTGCGCAGGACGAGGAAGCGACCGAGTGTGAGCACGTTTTCCGCCTCGGAAAGGGCGGATTCGACCGTGTTCCACGCGCCCATTTCCGTGTGAATCAGCGCCGTGAATAGCGAGGGTGCACATGTTGCCATGTCCACTACCTTACACGTAAACAATTAACACGTATGGTTTTTGTCGGCGGACATTTGTGCTCCGGTGGATAACATATGTGCACCTCTGAGTCGTGAGTGTCAGCGGGAATCCGGCTGTCCGCTGGTCCTGCCAAAGCCGCTCAAGCCCAGTGCTACAGTGCGTTGTGGAGGCGAGAGACGTGATCGTGTTCTCGCTTCGAGCCTCGGCGGATGCGCGGCGGCGCGCATAGCGGAGCGGCACGTGCGTATCGAGGAAGGACGATGCGGATGCGGAAACGGCTCTACTCCCTGCTCAATGGCGATGGGAGAGCGGCAATGTGGTACGGGCGCGTCATGACCGTGCTTATTATCGCCAGCCTCCTTCCCCTGTGTTTCAAGG
>CATYYP010000047.1 GCA_958415245.1 Schaalia odontolytica
GATCTCGCCCGGGCGCACCTCGTGCGAGATGACCTCGACGCGGCCAGCCGCGCGGATCGCCTGCTCGACCGTGGGGATGTCCATGCCGAGCCACCCGGCCAGCTGCCGCGTGTACTCGGCTCGCAGGGCGCGATCCTTGATGTGCGCGACGATGCCGGATGAGGCGCGCAGGCCCTGCACGCGCCCCTCGGCGCTGCGCAGGTCCATCTGAGACAGGACAGAGCGGATCGCGAACTCGAAGAGCGGGATGCGCGAGTTCACCAGGTCGACGATCGCCTGATCACCCTGGGACAGACGCAGGTCGCAGGGATCCTGGCCACCCGGCGCCACCGCCACGAAAGTCTGGGCCGCGAAGTTCTGGTCCTCGCCGTAGGCGCGCAGCGCGGCCTTTTGCCCAGCACTGTCGCCGTCGAAGGTGAAGATGACCTCCGAGCCGTGCGCGCGGCCCGTCGACAGGAGCACGCCGGCGGCCGGATCCGCATGGTCACCGAGCAGGCGCCGAATGATCTTGACGTGTTCAGAGCCAAAGGCGGTGCCGCACGTGGCCACGGCGTTCGTCACACCCGCGACGTGCGCGGCCATGACGTCCGTGTAGCCCTCGACGATGACGACCTTGTGCTCCGTCGCGATCGTCTTCTTCGCCAGGTCCAGGCCATACAGCAGCTGCGACTTCTTGTAGATCGGCGTCTCGGGGGTGTTGAGGTACTTGGGCGACTCCTTGTCGCTGTCATCCAAGCGACGCGCGCCAAAACCGACCGTCGCGCCCGTGATGTCGCGGATCGGCCACACGAGGCGCCCGCGGAAACGGTCGTACACGCCGCGATTACCCTGCGAACCCAGGCCCGAAATCTGGATCTCCTGGTCCGTGAAGCCCTTGGAGCGCAGGTGGCGCGTCAGGGAATCCCACGAGGCCGGGGCGTAGCCGACCCCGAAATGCGCGCACATCGCCTGGGTAAAGCCGCGCTCGGCGAGGAACGTACGACCCTTATGCGCCTCGGGGGAAGCCAGCTGCTGCTGGTAGAACTCTTCGGCGACGCGGTGTGCGTCCAGGAGGCGCTGGCGCTTACCCGGCTCCTCGGTGCGCACGCGCGCCCCACCCTCTTCGTAGTGGAGGGTGATCCCGGCCTTCGCCGCCAGCATCTCCACCGCCTCGGTAAAAGGCAGGTGGTCGATCTTTTGTACGAAGGAGATGACGTCGCCGCTCTCACCGCACCCGAAGCAGTGGAACATGCCCAGGTGGGGGCGCACGTTAAAGGAGGGGGTGCGCTCGTCGTGGAAGGGACACAGGCCCTTCAGGGAGCCAATGCCCGCGGGTCGCAGCGCTACGTGTTCGCCGATGATCTCGTCGATCTTCACTGCGTTACGTACCGCTTCGATGTCGTCCTTACGAATCAGACCCGCCATGTCCCTCAGTCTACCGATGCCCGCCCACCTCTGCGTCCGATCATGCTCACAGCTGCGAAGACAGCATGCCGCACCAGCGAGCGTGCCACGCGGAGGCCGACACGTCGGTGAGCGAGGCGACCTGGTCGATGACCGCGCGCAGGCGCACGCCGTCGTCGGAGGCGGCCCGCCACTGCGCGGCGAACACTGGCTCGAGGGCGTCGGCCCCGGCCTCGTAGAGGGCGTCGACGAGGTCGGCCAGGAGCGTGCGCTGCTGGTAGTACACCGGCTCGGTCTCGCGCGGGCTCATGACGTAGTGGACGGCCATGCCCTTGAGGATCTGGATCTCAGCACGAACCTCGCGCGGCACGACGAGGTCCGCGCGGTAGCGGCCCAGCGGCTCGTGCCCGAAGGTCTCGCGCGTGGCGGCCACGGTCGCCGAGCAGAAGCGACCGATCAGCTCGCTCGTCGCGTCCTTCAGGTGCGCGAGGGAGGCGTAGGAGCCGTCGAAGGAACGCAGCCACACGGGCATGGAGACGATGCGTTCGAGGGCCTCCTCCAGGTCCGAGCGCGCCACCGACGCCCCGTACCAGTCCAGGGTCGAGGCCACGACGGCCGAGCAGTGCGCGTCATCGAAGAGGTCGGCGGGGTCCAGCTTGCGGGTCGCGACCGCGTCCTCCACGTCGTGCACCGAGTAGGCGATGTCGTCCGAAAGGTCCATGATCTGGGCCTCCAGGCATCGCCGCCCCGCAGGCGCCCCCTGGCGCATCCACGCGAAGACGGGCGCGTCGTCGGGGTACACGGAGTACTTGCGCGTCGACTTGGCCAGGTCAGGGCCACCGGCCTTGACCCACGGGTACTTGCAGATCGCATCCAGGGTCGCTCGCGTCAGGTTGAGGCCCGCGGGAACGCCGCCCGCGCCGATGACCTTGGGCTCCAGGCGCGTGACGACGCGCAGGGTCTGGGCATTGCCCTCGAACCCGCCGATCGAGGCGGCCGCCGCGTCCAGGGCGCGCTCGCCGTTGTGCCCGAAAGGCGGATGTCCGAGGTCGTGGGACAGACACGCCGCGTCCACGACGTCCGGGTCGGCCCCCAGCTCCTTGCCGAGCTCGCGCCCCACCTGGGCGACCTCGAGGGAGTGCGTGAGTCGGGTGCGCACGAAGTCGTCCGAAATCGGGCCCAGCACCTGCGTCTTTTCGCCGAGGCGACGCAGCGCCGAGGAGTGGAGGATGCGCGCACGGTCGCGCTCAAACTCGGTGCGCTCGGAGGACTTGTGGTCCTCGGGCACCCAGCGCTCAGAATCGGCGGACGCGTACGGGCGACGCGCATCGCCACCATCAACACCGGGGATTGCCAGAGAAAACTCATTCACGGGGCCATTTTACTAGGGAAACGCTTGCGCAGAACGAGCCCGTACCTCGTTACTGTCAAAGCACCACAAATTACCGAGAAATTACTGTGAGATACCACGTCGAATCTTTCAGCATTTGTTCAAACATGCTAATTGTCAAGAGTCGCATTCAGCGTCGAATCCCATCCACGGAAGGAGTCCCGCGTGTCCAACACGGCACAGGAAATCCTCGATGCAGTCGGTGGCCCCGGCAACATCACCCACTTCACCCACTGCGCGACGCGTCTGCGCTTCGAACTCAACGACGCGTCGATCATCGACAAGGACCGAGTCGAGGCCATTGACGGCGTCCTCGGTGCCGTCCCGCAGTCCGGTGATCGCTACCAGATCGTTATCGGCGGTGCCGTGCAGTCGGTCTTCAACGAGATCAACAACCTGCCGTCGATGAAGTCGGGTGCCGCAGCCTCGAACGACGACGTCAAGGCCGCCGCCCGCGCGAAGGCACGCGGCAAGAACGCCATCGTTGACGCGTTCTTCGAGTACCTGTCGGACTCGTTCCGCCCGCTGCTGCCCGTCCTGCTCGGTGCCTCCCTGATCCTGGCGTTCCTCGCGGTTCTCGACGCCCTGCACGTCGTCGACACGCGTGCCGAGACGATCCCGGTGTGGCTGGGCTACGTGAACTCCATGTGGCGCGCGGTCTTCTACTTCCTGCCCGCGATGGTCGCCTACAACGCCTCCAAGAAGCTGGACATCGACCCGTGGGTCGGCACGGCCGTCATCCTGTCGCTGCTCACCCCCAACTTCCTGGGCCTGAGCAACGTTAACAAGTTCCCCGCCACCACCTGTATCCAGCTCGTCGAAGGTAAAGACGATCTGCTGCAGTGCACGACCCAGATCGACAATGTTCCGCTGATCGGCACCCTGCCCCTGCAGCTGGCCGACTACGGTGGCCAGGTCTTCGTGCCGCTGCTGATGGTCCCGATCCTGGCGCTGGTCTACAAGGGCCTGAAGAAGATCATCCCGGCGAACGTCCAGATGGTGTTCGTCCCCTTCCTCTCCTTCATCATCATCATGCCGCTCACCGCCTTCCTGATCGGCCCCCTGTCGATCTGGATCGGTAACGGCCTGGGTGCCGGACTGGCATGGCTGAACGCCACCGCACCGATCGTCTTCGCGATCATCATCCCGATCATCTACCCCTTCCTGGTGCCGCTGGGTCTGCACTGGCCGCTCAACGCCCTGCAGCTGGCGAACATCGCCTCGACGGGTTCGGACTTCATCCAGGGCCCCATGGGCGCGTGGAATTTCGCCTGCTTCGGCGCCACCGCCGGCGTTCTCTTCCTGTCGATCCGCGACCGCGACACAGACATGCGTCAGACCGCGTCCGGCGCTCTGGCGGCCGGCCTCTTCGGTGGTATTTCGGAGCCGTCCCTGTACGGCATCCACCTGCGCTTCAAGCGCATCTACCCGTTGATGCTCACCGGCTGTGTCGCTGGTGGTCTGGTCATCGGCATCGGTCGCGGCGTGATCACGCACACCTTCGTGTTCACGTCGCTGCTGACGATCCCGGTCTTTTCCCCTATGGCCGTCTACGGCCTTGGTATTGCCGCCGCATTCTTCACCGCCTTCCTGATGGTCGTCTTCTTCGACTACCGTACGAAGGAGCAGAAGGCTGAGGCTCGCGCCAAGAAGTCCCTCCTCGAAGACGACGCCCCCGCGGTTGCTCCGTCCGCCGCTCCCACCCCCGATGCTGCTCCTACCGCCGCTCCGGTGGCCGAGGCCGCTCCCGAGTTCAGTGACGAGGCGAAGGCTGACCTGACGCTCACCTCCCCCATGGCGGGTACGACGGTTGCGCTGTCGGACGTTGCCGACGAGGCGTTCGCCGCCGGCGCTCTCGGCCCCGGCATCGCCGTGTCTCCGGCCGCTGGCGCCGTGGTTGTTGCCCCGTGCGACGGCAAGGTGTCGGTTGCTTTCCCGACAGGCCACGCCTACGGCATCAAGTCCGCGTCCGGCGTCCAGGTGCTCATCCACATCGGCATGGAAACGGTGAAGCTGGAGGGTAAGGGCTTCACGCCGCGCGTCGCCAAGGGCGATGTCGTCAAGCGCGGCGACGTCCTGGCTGAGGTTGACTGGGATGTCATCCGCGAGGCCGGCTACGACACGATCACCCCGATGGTCGTGACGAACAAGAAGAAGTTCGGCGAGATCACCCCTGCCGCCCCCGGCCCGGTGGGTATCACTGACACGGTCGTAACCGTGTCCCCCAAGGAGGCGTGAGCTTTCCGCGCATCGCTGACATAGCCGTGGGTGCGGGCCTCTTGGCCCGCACCCACACGTGTTTCTCTGCCCCGCGTATCACCACGCGCACGGAAGCCGCACACATAGTGCGAGGGGCGCCGGAAAACTCTCCAGCGCCCCTCGGACGTTATTGCGGGTACGCGGACCCCGCGAAGTAAGCTCTAGGCCTCAAGCCCCTCGACGATATCCAAGACGGTTCGCACCTGCTCGACGGTGAACTGGCCGGGGGCGCTGCCTTCCCATCCGGGCAGGGTCGCGAAGGTGGCCGCGGACCCGAGGGCAGAGCCGACCAGGCGCGTGGGCGCACCGTGTTCCCCCATGGAGATGCCGATGACGGGACGGTCGTAGGCCTCGCGCGCCCACGCCTGCGCGGCCAGCACACGGGCCGCGTCCGTGGCGCTGTTCGCCATGCACGCGAACTTCAGGACATCGGCGCCCGCGTAGTTCATAGCCGCGAGCACCTCGGCGAGCTGTTCGTCGCCGGGAGTCCCCTCAAAATCGTGGAAGGAAGCGACGACAATCGCCCCGGCCTCGTGCACCTCCTCGATGAGCGCAGAGGACCCATCGCACGAGATCTCCACGTCCACACCGCCCGCGAAGGACGCAAGCCGACGCACGAGGGCGCAGTATTCCTCGTCGTCCAGGTAGGCCTCGCCGCCCTCGACCGACGTGCGGATGGTCGCCAACACCGGCAGCGGAAAGGAATCCGCGACGTAGCGGGCCATGCGCGCCAGGTCCTCCTCCACGTCGGAGGCGGACACGAAGTGCGCGCCGACCAGAGAGGTCAGGAAAGTGTCGGCCCTCCACTCGACGATGTCCGCGCGGCACGAGGCCATTGCCTGAACTTGCCCGATGAGGGACTGTGAGTCCCCGCTAACGGGAACGATGACCTGGGTACGTCCCCCGAGCGTCGCCTTCTTGGCGGCTTTCCCGATGGTGACGAGTCCGGGCGCAGGGTCGGGGTCGGGCGCAGATGGGTGAGGCATGATTCCTTCGCTTAGTATCCGATTTCTGCCAGGTGCAGGCGATCTCGTTCGCTCTGCGTGAGGTAGGGGTGGTCCAGCCAGCCGTCGGGCAGGTGGGGGGTCTTTTCGCCGCCTGCTCGGCCGCGAGGTCCGCGTGCAGCGGGCGGGAAGGCCTGGTCGAGGTCGAGGTCCGCGAGTCGCTCATGGAGCTCCTGGAGGGTGGAGACCATGGACAGGGCGTGGCGCTGGGGGCCGCCGACGGCGAATCCGCGCAGGTACCAGCCGATGTGCTTGCGCATCTCGCGCAGCGCGCGTCCCTCGTCGCCCTGGTCGACGACGCACCAGGCGGCGTGACGCTCGATGACGGAGACGACCTCGGCGAGGCTGGGGCCGGGCGGGATCGTCCCGCCGTGGTAGGCGGCGACGATGTCGCGGAAGATCCAGGGGCGTCCCTGGGCGCCGCGCCCGACGCTGATGCCGTCGCAGCCGGTGCGTTCCAGCATGGCCAGGGCATCGGCGGCCTCGAAGACGTCGCCGTTGCCGAAAACGGGGATGTCGAGCAGATCCTTCAGGCGTGCAATTTCGTCCCAGTGGGCCTGGCCCGCGTAGTGCTGGTTCTGGGTGCGCGCGTGCAGGGTGAGAGCGGCGGCGCCGAGCTTTTGCGCACTCAGGGCTGCGTCCGTCGCGGTCTCGTGCTCGGAGTCGATGCCGATGCGGATCTTGACGGTCACGGGGATCGCGCGCCCCGCGCGCTCCCCGGCCTCGTTGCAGGCGCGCACGACGGCGCCCACGAGGTCCGTGAACAGGTCGCGCTTCCAGGGCAGGGCCGCTCCCCCACCCTTCTTCGTCACTTTGGGGACGGGGCACCCGAAGTTCAGGTCGATGTGGTCGGTGAGGTCGCGCTCGACGAGCATCGTCGCGGCCTTCGCCATGACGGCGGGGTTGACGCCGTAGAGCTGCAGGGAGCGCACGCGCTCGGCGGGGTCGGGGCGCACCATCTCCAGGGTGCGCTCATTCTCCTCGACGAGGGCGCGGCTGGTCACCATCTCGGTGACGTACAGGCCGGCGGGCGCATCCACGCGCGGGATGGCGACGTGGCGCGGTTCATTGGACGCCTGACCTGTGTTCTTCAGGGACGAGGCCGTGGCCCCCTGCCCCGACTCGGCCACCCAAGAGGGGATGCCGGTGGGTCGCAGATGGTCGGGCAGGCCCGACTCGCCCATGATGCGGCACAGGCGTCGGAAGGGCACGTCCGTCACCCCGGCCATGGGGGCCAGGACGACGGGTGTCCACAGGCGCAGCGGCCCCACGCGAAGAGGGGCCGCTGCGGATGTTGAGGCTATCTGCAAGTCAGCAGCCCAGGCGTTCGATCAGGTACGACTTGACCTTGTCGAGCGGGATGCGCACCTGCTCCATCGTGTCACGCTCACGGATGGTGACGGCGTGGTCCTCGATCGAGTCGAAGTCGTAGGTGATGCAGAAGGGCGTGCCGATCTCGTCCTGGCGACGGTAGCGGCGGCCAACGGCGCCGGCGTCGTCGTAGTCGACGTTCCAGATGCCACGCAGCTCGTCGGCCAGCTCCTGCGCGGGGCCGGTCAGTTCGGGCTTGCGGGACAGGGGCAGGACGGCGGCCTTGACGGGGGCCAGGCGCGGGTCGAGCTTGAGCACGACGCGCTTGTCGACGCCGCCCTTGGCGTTGGGGGCCTCGTCCTCGTGGTAGGCCTCGATGAGGAAGGCCATGAGGGAACGGGTCAGGCCCGCCGAGGGCTCGATGACGTAGGGGGTCCAGCGTTCCTTGGTGTTCGGGTCGAAGTAGTCGAGCTTCGCGCCGGAGGCCTCGGAGTGGACGGTCAGGTCGTAGTCGGTGCGGTTGGCGATACCTTCGAGCTCGCCCCACTCGCTGCCCTGGAAGCCGAAGCGGTATTCCAGGTCGACGGTGCGCTTGGAGTAGTGCGAGAGCTTCTCCTGCGGGTGCTCGTACTCGCGCAGGTTCTCCGGGTCGATGCCCAGGTCGACGTACCAGGCCTTGCGGTAGTCGATCCAGTACTGGTGCCATTCCTCATCGGTGCCGGGCTCGCAGAAGAACTCGAGTTCCATCTGCTCGAACTCGCGGGTACGGAAGATGAAGTTGCCGGGCGTGATCTCATTGCGGAAGGACTTGCCGATCTGGCCGATGCCGAACGGCGGCTTCTTGCGCGCGGCGTTCATGACGTTCGCGTAGTTGACGAAGATGCCCTGGGCGGTCTCGGGGCGCAGGTAGTGCAGGCCGGCCTCGTCGTCGACGGGGCCCAGGTAGGTCTTGAGCAGGCCGGAGAAGGCGCGGGGCTCGGTCCACTGGCCGCGCACGCCACAGTTCGGGCAGGCGAGGTCGGCGGTGGTCAGGGAGGACTCTTCGACGCCCTTCTTTTCGGCGAGCTCTTCGATGAGCTGGTCCTCGCGGGCGCGCTTGTGGCAGTTGAGGCACTCGATGAGCGGATCGGTGAAGGCCTTGACGTGGCCGGAGGCGACCCACACTTCGCGCGGGAGGATGACGGAGGAGTCGAGGCCGACGACGTCTGCGCGGCGGCGGACCATGGCGTTCCACCAGGCGCGCTTGATGTTTTCCTTCAGTTCCACGCCGAGCGGGCCGTAGTCCCACGCGGAGCGGGTGCCACCGTAGATGTCACCGCAGGGGAAGACGAAGCCGCGGCGCTTGGCCAGGCTGATCACGTTGTCGAGGCGGGAGGGTCCCTTAGCCACTTGTCACTCCTTGAGTATTTGGGGCACGACTGGCTGTCGTGTCGCCATCGATACTAGTCGATAACTACTGTTTCGGGCGCCTCCGGGCCCTTGCTGGCTCATGGATCCCACCACAGGTGCGCGCCCGGCCAACGAACGAGCCCCGGCCCCGGCGCACCTCCGGGAGGCAACGAGGCCGGGGCCGGGTGACGGGTCACGCGCCCAGGGCGCACCTGTCGTTCAGCCCACGCGCCGGATGTGCCCAGATGCGGTCAGCGACCAGCCGGCAGCCACGACCAGCAGGGAGATAAAGCCAAGCAGGTAAAAGGCCGTGGGCATCGGGGGCAGGTAGCCAGACTTGTGGACGAGGCCGAGGACCAGCCACATGACCGGCACACCAATGCCACAGATACCCAGCGGAATCGCACCCATGAGTACAAAGACTCGCTTCCAGGTCACCCCGACACAGCGGGAAAGTCCACCAATGAAGCGCCCAGCTCCGTCACACGCCACCCATGCGAGAAGAACACAAATCCACGAGTCGACGCCGAGAGGGAAGGACTGCTGTCCCATGATGAAGAGCAAGGGATGGATGGCGATAAGAAGCCACCAGATAAGAGACCCCAGGACAATGATGACAACGGAGTGCACGTAACTCGCCACAGTGAGTGCGGTACGTGATCCACCGCTGAGAGCAGAGGCTCGCAAGTCGACGGTGGCGCTGATGATCCCACAGATAAAGAGGAAAGTACCCGTGACAAAAGCGGAGTTTGTGGCGGACTGTTCAATGTTCTTGGTGACATCGGAGACCGACAGGTAGACGATGCCGTTTATCACGAAGTTGACCAGGAACTGGCAGCCCACAACCAGCAGGTAGAGCACGACAGTGAATCTCGAGTTGACAAGGCCAATGCGCAGAGGTGAGGGGGTGGATTTGATGAGGTCGGGGGTGGCAGTGCTCATTGGTCGTTCTCCTGGAT
>CATYYP010000048.1 GCA_958415245.1 Schaalia odontolytica
TTGTATGGCTACGGGACCCCGGGGCGTCGGTGAACCGCCTGACGGTGCACTCGACGTGGAGGTCGCGCAGGCCGCTTCAAATGCTGTCCAGCACCTGGCAGGTCACGGGTGTGTCAGGCACTGCTGCCGAGCTGATCAAACGCACCCCCCTTCAGCGCGACTTCGAGGCGACGTCCATCCCCGGTGTGCTGGAGATGGACGGCGCATGGGTGCGCCGCGAGGAGGAGGCCCGCAGGGCCGCGGAGGCCCAGGGAGAACCCACCCCGGATCAGGTTCGCGCCTCGATCCTGCGTCGCGAGTTCATCCTCGACGCACCCCTGAAGGACGCGAGCGAGCGCGGGTGGACGATGACGCTGACGTTCGGCGGCTTCACCGGCCCCCTCTACGTGTGGCTGGACGGCATTTTCATCGGTTTTTGCGCGGACGGTTTCATTCCGGCAGCCTTCGACGTGACGGATGCGCTGCAACCGATGCACACGCACGAGATCAGCGTTCTCCTCATGGATTCGCCGGCGTGCTGCCACGGCCTGTTCCGCGAGGTCTCGCTCGAGGCCCGCCCACCCGCGCACGTCATCGATGTGATCCCACAGGCCTCACACGACGGCACAAGCGGGTCCCTGCGCCTGCGCGTCGAGTGCTCCGAGGCCTCGAACACCTCAAGGATCCGCGCCGCACTGCTGGGCGAGGGCCAGCAGGAGGAGATCTGGTCCGCGAGCGCCCCCGCCGGTGAGGATCTCGAGGCATCAGGCGTGGACGTGCTCCCGTGGAGCGCCGAGGAGCCGGTGCTGTACACGCTGGTGGTGACGCTGAGCGACGAGGAGGCGGGCACGCAGGACACGATCGCCCTGCAGGTGGGCTTCCGCGATCTGACGGCGACCCCCGAGGGTTTGCGCCTGGCGGGCCGCCCGTTGACGCTGCGCGGCGTGCGCCGCAACGAGTGCGACGGGCGCACCGGGCTCGCGGTGGGCCTGCAGGACATGGTCGAGGACATCGTGTGGTGCAAGCGCCACGGCGTGAACGCGGTTGCGATCGAGCAGGGGCCCGCGCACGCGCGCTTCTACGAGCTGGCGGACCTGTACGGCCTGTACATCATTGGCCGGGCGTCAACGATGTACGAGTCCGGCCCCGCGCGCGACGAGGCGATCGAGGCGATGATCCGCCGGGATCGCGCGCACCCGAGCGTCATTGCGTGGAACGTGGGCGAGGAGAACGAGGAGATCCGCGCCGCCCGCGCACTCGATCCGACGCGCCCGGAGTATGCGGACACGGACTTCCCGCTCCTGAGCGAGGTGCGTGCGGAGGAGTTGCACTACGCGCCGGTGACGGTGGCGCCCTCGTATTCGGGGGTGACGGTTCGCAATCACATGACCTTCACGCCGACGTCCGACCTGGAGTTCCTGTGCCGCGTCGTCGAAGACGGCCGCGTCACGTGGGAGTACCCGGCGTTCCTGGACGTCGCACCCGGCGAGACGGGGTTCCTCCCGGTGGAATGGCCGGCCTCGGGCATGCGCGAGGTGTCGGTGCGCCTATCGTACGGGACGGGCTGGGCGCCGGCCGGGTTTGAGATCGGTCGCGGGGTCATGCCTGCGCCGTAAAACATCGGACGAGGCCGGGGACAGCGCGCACGAGGAGGTGCGCACGCGAAGGGGGACGGAGCCTGCGAGCTCCGTCCCCCTCTCGGCGTCTTGGCTGGATCAGCGGAATGCCGCCCGCCTGTTCGGGATGGTCGGCATGCCGAGCATGACCGAGCCGGATCCGCCGCATGACGCGGGTTCTTCGGCGTCGACGAGCTGCAGGATCTCGCCGTCGCGCGCCTGCGGGTCCTGCAGGGCGGTGGCCAGCATGAGCTTGATGCGGTTGAGCTGGTTGACCTCGGAGGCACCCGGGTCGTAGTCGACGGCCACGATGTTGGCCTCGGGGTAGCGTGTGCGCAGCGCGCGGAACATGCCCTTGCCGACGACGTGGTTGGGCAGGCACGCGAAGGGCTGGGCGCAGATGATGTTCGGGCATCCGTGTTCGATCATGTCGACCATTTCGGCGGTCAGGTACCAGCCTTCGCCGGCCTGGTTGCCTAGGCGCGCGATGTCCTGGGAGCGCTCGATCATCTCTTCGATGGGCCGGTGCGCCTCGAACTTGCCGTTCGTCGCTGCAAACGCGCGGTGTACGGGCTTCTCGTACTTCTTGAGCGCCCACAAAACGATCGGCATGATGTAGCGCTGTTTGCCCTCGATGCCCAGGTTCTCCTTGTCCCACGCGGCGGTGGCCACGGAGTTGTGGAAGAACTGCATGAGGCCGGGCAGTTCGGCCTCGCAGCCCTCGGCCTCGATGACGTCGACGGCGTGGTTGTTAGCGTCGGGGTGGAACTTCACGAGGATTTCGCCGACCAGGCCGACGCGCGGCTTGCGCGGGATGTCGCGCAAGGGCAGGGCGTCGAAGGCGCGCACGCACTCGCGGATGATCTTCCCGTAGGACACGCGCCCGCCGAGGGCCGCCACGCGTCCCGAGGTGATCCACTCCTGGACATAGCCGTCCCACGTGCGGTACAGCTCCATCGCGGAGCCGGGCGTGGCCTCGTAGGGGCGCACGCGCAGCAGCATCGACTGGATGGCGTCGCCGATGACGAAGGCCTGGATGGCCTTGTGGATGTGGGGGATCCCCAGGTGGAAGCCGGGGTTGTCCTCGATGCCCTGGACGGACAGCGCGATGACGGGCACCTGCGGGTATCCGGCGTCGCGCAGGCCCTTGCGCAGCAGGGCCGCGTAGTTACTGGCGCGGCACATGCCGCCCGTCTGCGTGATGCCCACGGCCGTGCGGTCGGGGTCGGCGCGCCCGGAGATGAACTCGTCGAGGAGCTGGCCGATGACGACGATCGCCGGGTAGCAGGAGTCGTTGTTGACGTACTTCAGGCCGACTTCCATGGACGTGCGGCTCGTGTGCTCCAGGACGCGCACCTTCAGGCCCGCGCTCGCGAACAGCGGGGTGAGGAAGCGGAAGTGGATCGGGGACATCTGGGGGGCCAGGATCTCGTATCCGGCCTCACGCATCTCCTCGGTGAAGGCTGTGCGCGGCTTGATGTGACCGGCCTGCTCCTCGCGGGCGGCGTCCCCGGAGGGGTCGCGCAGGGTGGCGGTGTCGACGGAACCCGACACAAGTCCCACGGACGAGGCGGGGGCCAGTTCCGCTCCGTTTTCGCCGTCCCCGGCCCCGGCCTCGTCGATCGCGGAGGCGAGGGTGGCGCGCTCGGTGATCGCCGCGTCGAGGGAGCGCAGGCGGATCTTGGCGGCGCCCAGGTTGGAGACCTCGTCGATCTTGAGGACGGTGTGCACATCGCCGCGGCCTTCGAGGATCTCCTGGACCTGGTCGGCGGTGATTGCGTCGACGCCGCAGCCGAAGGAGTTGAGCTGAACCATCTCGAGGTCGGGCTCGTCGCCGACGCGGGCGGCGGCCTCGTAGAGGCGCGAGTGGTAGGACCACTGGTCGAGGACGCGCAGGGGGCGCTCGAGGCGCGCGTCGATGATGGAGTCCTCGGTGAGGACCGCCATGCCGAGGCCGACGATGACCTCGGGGATGCCGTGGTTGATCTCGGGGTCGAGGTGGTAGGGGCGGCCCGCGAGCACGATGCCGCGCACGCCGTGCTCACGCATCCACTCGATGGTTTCGACACCCTTCGCGCGAATCTCAGCCTTGACGGCGGCGTCCTCCTCCCAGGCCTTGTCGAGGGCGGCCTTCATCTCTTCGACGGGGATGTCGTAGCCGTATTCCTTGAAGGTTTTGGACAGGTGGGCGGGCAGGTAGTCGCGGTTGCCAAAGTTGACGAAGGGGCTGATGAACTTCGTGCCGGGCTCTGCCAGGCGCTCCATGTTGTTGCGGATGACCTCGGGGTAGGTCGCCACGATGGGGCAGTTGAAGGAGTTTTCGGACTCGGTGAGCTTCTGCTCGAAGTCGACGCAGGGGTAGAAGATCGTCGTGATGCCCTTGTCCAGCAGGGACTCGATGTGTCCGTGGACGAGCTTGGCCGGGTAGCACACGTTCTCCGAGGGGATGGACTCCATGCCGGTCTCGAAGAGGTCGTGGTTGGAGCGGCCCGAGATCATGACGCGGAAGCCCAGCTCGGTCAGCATCGTGAACCAGAACGGGTAGTTCTCGTACATGCCGAGCACGCGCGGGATGCCGATGTCGCCGCGGAACGCCTTTTTCTCGGTGAGGCGGCGGTATCCGAAGATCCGCTTGTACTTCCAGTCGTAGAGGTTGGGCAGGTCGGACTTCTTCGGCACGCGCTCCAGGGATGCGCCGCGCTCGCAGCGGTTGCCCGACACGTGGCGCTCGCCGTTGGAGAACGTCGAGATGGTCATCTGGCAGTGGTTTTGGCACAGGCGGCAGGTCTTGCGCGTCGTGTCCACGCTGAAGCCCTCGAGGGCCTCGATCGTCGCGAGCGTCGAGGTCCCCTCCCCCGTGTCGTGCATGCGCGCGGTCAGGGCGGCGCCGTAGGCACCCATGAGGCCGGCGATGTCGGGGCGCACGACCTCGCGGCCGGTGAGCAGTTCGAAGGCGCGCAGCACCGAGTCGTTGAGGAAGGTGCCGCCCTGGACGACGACACGTTCACCCAGGTCCGAGGGCTCCTTGAGCTTGATGACCTTGTAGAGGGCGTTGCGCACAACGGAGTAGGACAGGCCGGCGCTAATGTCGCGCACGTCCGCGCCTTCCTTCTGCGCCTGCTTGACGGAGGAGTTCATGAACACTGTGCAGCGGGTGCCCAGGTCCACGGGAGATTCGGACTCCATGGCCATGCGCGCGAAGGAGCGCACGTCGGTGCCCATCGTCTGCGCGAACGTCTGCAGGAAGGAGCCGCAGCCCGAGGAGCAGGCCTCGTTGACGGAGATGGAGTCCACCGCGTGGTCGCGGATGCGCAGGTACTTCATGTCCTGGCCGCCGATGTCGATGACGGAGGTGACGCCGGGGCAGATGAACTCGGCGGCGCGGTAGTGCGCCATCGTCTCGATCTCGCCCTCGTCCATGGTGAGGGCGGACTTGACGAGGCCCTCGCCGTAGCCGGTCGCACACGAGCGGCCGATCTCGCAGCCCTCGGGCAGGGCGGAGCGCACGGCGCGCACGATGTCGACGGCCGCGGCCACGGGGTCGCCCTCGTTGGAGGCGTAGTGGGTGAAGACGATGCGGTCCTGGGAGTCGATGACGACGGCCTTGATCGTCGTCGAGCCGGCGTCGATGCCGAGCCAGCAGCGTCCCTCGGCCTCGTCGAGGCTGGCCTTGGGGATGACGTCGAGGCTGTGGCGAGCAACGAACTCCTCGCGGTCCTCGGGGGTCGCAAAGAGGGGGTCCATGCGCGGGGACTCGACCTGCACGGGCGCGGCGGCGAGGCGCTCCATGAGGGTCGTGAGCTTCTCACCGCGGGTCTCGACGGAGGTCGCGCCCGCTTCCTCGGCCTGGCGGGCTTTCTTGGCGGCCTCCTTCTCGGCGAGGAGGGCCGCACCGATCGCGACGTAGAGCTGGGCGTCGTCGGGGGTGACGAAGGAGTCGGCCTTGGGCAGGAGGGCCTTGTAGGCCTCGCGCAGGGCGGGCAGGAAGTGCAGGGGGCCGCCGAGGAACATGACGGTTCCTCGGATCGGGCGCCCGCACGCCAGGCCTGCGATGGTCTGGGTGGCGACGGCGTTGAAGATGGAGGCGGCCAGGTCCTCGTGGGCGGCGCCCTGGTTGATGAGGGGCTGGATGTCGGACTTGGCGAAGACGCCGCAGCGCGACGCGATCGGGTAGAGCTGCGTGTGGCGAGTCGCCATCTCGCCGAGGCCGGCCGCGTCGGTGTGCAGGAGGGTCGCCATCTGGTCGATGAACGCGCCGGTTCCGCCCGCGCACGTACCGTTCATGCGCTGCTCCGGGGTGGGGTGCAGGTAGGTGAGCTTGGCATCCTCGCCGCCCAGTTCGATGACGACGTCGACCTCGGGGTGGAGACGCTGGGTGGCCTCGGTACCCGCAATGACCTCCTGGACGAAGGGGATGCCCATGGCTCGGGCGGTAGTCAGACCGCCGGATCCGGTGATGGCCGCGTGGACGCGGGCGCCGGGCAGGGCGCGCTCGACGTCGGCGAGGAGGGCTCCCAGGGATGCGCGCACGTCTGCGTTGTGGCGTCGGTAGTCGGAGAAAAGACGGCGATTCCCGTCCAAAACGACGGCCTTAACCGTCGTCGAGCCGACGTCGATGCCGAGCTGATAGGGGCGTACTGCCTCGTGGTGACCCTGTGTTGTCATGAGGTACCTCCTGGGTTCTCACCACAACTTAGGAAACCCCTCACGCAGAGTCAAAGCTGTCCACCGACTGCTGGTACGCGGCGATTAAAACCGCAGAATAACCGCGAAAATAGGCTGTGCTTCGCATTTTGAGGGCGCAGACCCCGCTCATGCAAAAACCAAGAATTACAACATATGAAGCGTGACAAAATTCGCGCCACCGTCAGACAGTGAAACTATCAGGAGGTCGGCGCGACGCAGATCGCGCGGACCTGGGTGGCCTTCACACTCACCCACAGTCCCTCGCCGACGCCGAGGCCCAGCTCGGACCATGCGGCGGCGGTGACTCGCGCGGTGACCACGATGCCGCCCGCGAGCGCGACGCGCACGCTGACGAGGGAGCCGTCGACGTCGATGCCCGCGACGACGCCGGGCAGGACGGAACGCGGCGAGGCGTGGGCTTCCTCGCGGGACAGAGCCACGGCCTCGGGCGGGAAGGTGAGGGCGACGCGCGCTGACTCCTCGCCAGGGGCAACGCTGTCGGAAGCCGCCCACAGCGCCCCGTCGCCGACGCGCACGCCGACCATGCCGGGACGCGCCACAGGAGGCCCACTCACGATGTTGAGCCCGGCCAAGCGGGCCGCGAACACCGACGCAGGCGATGCGAGCACGCGGGCGGGTTCGCCCTCCTCGACGATGCGCCCCTCCCCCATGACGATCATGTGGGAGGCGAGGGAGAGGACCTCGGCGATGTCGTGGGAGACCAGCAGCGTCGTAATGCCGGCGCCCGCCAGGCGCTCGCGCAGGACGGCGGAAACCTGGGCGGTGGCCTCGACGTCGAGGGCGGCCGTGGGCTCGTCGAGGATGAGGACCTCGGGGCGGAAAACGAGGGCGCGCGCGATCGCGACGCGGGCAGCCTGTCCACCGGACAGGTCGGAGGCACGCTTGTTCGCGAGGTCGGCGATCCCCACGGCGCGCAGCTGTTCGAGGGCGGCGGCCCGGGCCTCGGCGCGCCCCACCCCGCGCACGCGCAGGGGGAAGGCGACGTTGGCGAGCACGCTCATGTGGGTGAAGATGCGGGGCGCCTGGGAAACCAGGGCGACGCCGCGGCGGCGCGCGGGCACGAACGTGGCGGCATCATCGACGACTCGCTCGCCGATGCTGACGGTCCCGCTATCCACGCGCAGGGTTCCGGCGATCACCTGGGCGAGCGTCGACTTTCCCGCGCCGTTGTGGCCGACGACGGCGGTGACGAGGCCTGGGCGCAGCTCCGCGTCCACGTCCCATCCGCGCGCCACCACGGTTCCGGCGACGCGCACGGCCACGCCCTCGCTGGCCTCTCCCGCGAGCGCGGCGGGGGCCTCAGAGGAGCGAGCGGACGAATCAGCGGAAACGCGCCCGGGCCTCGTCGATCGAAGGAGAGACGCGAGGCGTCCCCACGGGGTTTCCGTGAGTGCGACGACGGCCGCGGCGACGCCGAGGAGGACCACGCCGAGCGCGAGGGCCAGGTCCGCGTCAGACTCGCGGGCCAGGTAGATCTGGAGGGGCATCGTGCGGGTCACGCCCTGCATGGACCCGGCGAAGGTGAGGGTCGCGCCGAATTCGCCGAGGCATCGGGCCAGCGCGAGGGCGGCGCCGCGCCCAAGGCCGGGCAGGACCGTGGGCAGGGTGATCTGCCAGAAGACGCGCGAGGGCGAGGCGCCGAGAGAGGAGGCCATCTCGTCGAGTCCCTGCTCACGCGCGCGCAGCGCGGACTCAAGAGTGACGATGAGGAAGGGCAGGGAGACAAATACCTGGGCGATGACGACGGCGGTTGTCGTGAAGGCGATGTCGAGGCCGACGCCGCTGAGGAGCGCGCCGAGGGTGGAGCGCCTGCCGAAGGCCGCGAGAAGCGCGATGCCCGCCACGACGGGCGGCAGCGAGAGCGGCAGGGCGACGAGGATGCGGGCTGCGCGCACGCCCCGCCACGAGCGGGACAGCACGAGGGCGGCGGGGACGCCGAGGAGGAGGTCCACGCCGAGCGCGATGGCGCACGTGCGCAGCGAGAGGCCCAGGGCCGAGGCCGCCTCGGGAGTCGCGAGGGTCGCGCCGAGGGTGGCCCAGTTGACGCGCCCCAGCATGAAGGCCAGGGGCAGGACCAGGAAGCACAGGGCGAGCGCGCCGAGGCCCCCCGCCCAGACGGGCAGGGGGCTGACGGCGGGTGTCCTGCGTGACTTCACGTGTCGATGTTACTTCGCGGCGGGCGTGAAGCCGGCTTTTTCGAGAACCTTCTGGCCGTCGGCGGAGAGAACCAGGTCGATCCACTTCTGGCCGAGGTCCTTCTTGGTCGAGGCGCTCACGAGGGCGATCGGGTACTTGTTGACGGCCTCATTGGCGCCCTGGATCTCGACGGTGTCGACAGCGTCGCCTTCGGCGAGGGCGTCGGTCTTGTAGACGATACCGGCGTCAGCCTGGCCGGAGGAGACCTTGCCGCGCACGTCGGTGACGGCCTGCTCCTCGGAAACCGGGTTGAGGGTCACGCCGAGCTTCTCGGTGAGGGTCTTGGTGAGCTTGCCGCAGGGGACCTCGGGGGCGCAGATGACGAGCTTGACGCCGTCGAGCGAGGAGTCGAGGCCGGTGATGCCCGCAGGGTTGCCGGGCGTCGTGATGAGGGTGAGGGTGTTGGTAACAAAGATGGTCTGCGCGTCGACCTGCGAGGCCTCGGCGGCCTTCTTCATGGTGGACTCGTTGGCGGTGGCCAGGACGTCGACGTCCGCGCCTTCGCCGAGCTGGGTCACGAGGTCCTGGGAGCCCGCAAAGTTGAAGCGCACGTCCACGCCAGGGTTGGCGGCCTCAAAGGTCTTCTCGAGCTCACCGAAGGTCTCGGTCAGCGAGGCGGCGGCGTAGACGTTGAGGACGGTGGTCTCGGCGGGCTGGCTTGCCTCGGACGAGGCCGTGGAGTCGGCGGCAGGGGTCGAGCCGGAGGTGCAGGCGGCGAGGGCCAGGGCGGCCGCGCCGAGGACGGGAAGGATGCGAAGGGAACGCACTCGTCTCTCCTTTTGAGAGGGAATAGAACGAGTTAAATCTAACAAGGGGCGCAGCGAGCACGCAACGGTTCGCAAGAGCGCATCCAAATTGTTACTTTTGCGCTTAATCTCAGGGAAACCGAGATGCTTATTTAACTTGTTTCCACCCATCATAAAACGGGCTAAGCTGCCCCGCTCAGGCCACGCCTGTCGTACATCGGCACACTCAGACGCCCAGACGCCCCCTTTCCCTCGGCCCACGCACACAGAAAATCACCTCACGCTCACGCCCGCCCTCAGACC
>CATYYP010000049.1 GCA_958415245.1 Schaalia odontolytica
CGTGAGCATCCCGGCGCTCGCGGCGAGCCCCCAGCCGGGCGGTGTCCTCCCCGCCAACCCCACCCACGCCTCGTCGAAGGACGCGCAGTCGGGTACGCGAGTCGAGGACGCGCTGCTGTCCATCCGCCAGGCCGAGGCCGGGGGAGTGACCATGCCTGACGCCTCGTCCGCGCAGGAGGCGGCCGACGACACCCCGACGACGATCATCGTCCAGCTGGAGGATGGAACAGCCGGCGGCTCCGCGCAGGCGACGCGCGACGACGTGAAGGCCCGCATCGCCTCCGCGGTCGAGGGAGTCGTCCCCGGTGCGCAGGTCACGACCGTGCGCGAGTACACCAACGCTTTCGTCGGCTTCGCCATCGAGGCGCCCGGCTCCGCTCTCTCCGCGATCCAGAAGGTCGAGGGCGTCAAGACCGCCTTCATCGAGGGCGTCCACAAGCCGATGGAAACCGGTGCCGAGGGGAGCGGTGCGCCCGTCCTCAAGAACGCCTCGTCCCTGGCGATGACGCGCGCGAACGAGGTCGCCCTCAAGGGTGATCGTCAGGTCATCGAAGTCATCGACTCTGGCCTGCAGACCGACCACGACGCCTTCGCCGGCTCGATGGACGGCGTGGATGTGCGCATGAGCCAGGCCGACGTGCAGGCCTTCGCGGGCAAGCTCCCGCACGGCGGAGCCGGCACATACGTGAACAGCAAGATCCCCTTCGCCTACGACTACGCGGACAACGACGCCGACGTCGTGCCCCATTCCGAGAAGGACCTGTCCCACGGCACGCACGTCACCGCGATCGCGGCCGCCAACGCGGACGTCCTGCAGGGCACCGCACCCCACGCGCAGATCGTCGTCGCCAAGGTCGCCTCGGACGCGGACGGCTCGATGCCTGACAGCGCGCTGCTGGCGGCCCTCGATGACGCGCTCGTCATCAAGCCCGACGTCATCAACCTGTCCCTGGGTGACGACTCCGGCATGAGCAGCGACGCCGGCAGCGTCTTCGCCGGCGTGTACGAGAAGCTCGCCGCCGCTGGCATCACCGTCAACGCGGCGGGCGGCAACGCCTTCTCCAACGCGTATGGCAACAACTCCGGCCAGAACAAGCCGTTCGCGACCGACCCCGACACGGGCACGCTCGGCGAACCCGCCTCCTACAAGTCCACCCTGGCCGTCGCCTCTGTCGACAACCAGGAGGCCCTGTCCTACGTGGGCCTGGGCGATCGCAAGATCGCCTACCGCACCGCCCTCGACGGCCAGGGCCAGGCAGTGCGCGGTCTGCGCGACATCGCTGAGAAGACCTACCGCATCGTCGACGCCGGCGCTGGCGGCACTGACCGGCTCGAGCAGTACACGGGCACCGACCTTTCCGGCGTGATCGTCCTTGAGGACAAGGGCGGCACCGACTCCCGCGACGGCTCGGCCATGACCGAGGAACTCAAGGCGCGCAACCTGACGGCACTCTCGCCTGCACCCGCAGCTCTCATGGTCGCTGACACGGACGAGGCTGGCACTCCCTACCAGGCGATCCTCGGCTCGACCACGTCGATGCCGACGGTGACCATCACCAAGCGGGACGGCGAGGCAATCCGCGAGGCCCTGGCCGCCGCCAACGGAGCTGACGTCACCGTGACCGTCACGCACTCCGGCATCGTGCTGGCCTCGAACAATCCGACGGCCTCGGAGTTTTCGGCGTGGGGCGTGGCCCCCGACCTGACCCTGAAGCCTGAGATCGCTGCCCCCGGCGGCGACATCATGTCGGCCTACCTCGGCAACGAGTACCAGCGCCTGTCGGGCACCTCGATGGCCTCCCCGCAGGTCGCGGGCATCAGTGCCCTCGTGCGCGAGCGCCTCGCGAGCGATCCCGCCTTCTCTGGGATGAGCGCGCAGCAGAAGAACGCGGTCGTCACCAACCTCCTCATGGGCACCGCCCACCCGCTCGTCGACGTCGAGCTGGGCGACGGCACCTACTACTCGCCGCGCAGGGTCGGCGCGGGCGCCGTCGACGCGCTCGCAGCGACCACCGCGACCGTCTACCCGACCGTCGTCGGCGCCGCCGACCCCTCCCGACCCAAGGCCGACCTCGGCGACGGGACGAAGGGCTGGACCTTCCAGGTGCAGCTGACCAACCTCTCCGACGCTGCCCACACCTACACCCTCGGCGGCCAGGCGCTCTCCGAGATGGTCGAGGAGGGCCTCTTCCTCGAGCACTCGCAGAACTGGGCGGGCGCGGGCATCTCGCTGACCTTCTCCGGTGACGGCGTTGCCGAGGCTGGGGACGCCCAGCAGATCATGGTCCCCGCGATGTCGAACGCCACCGTGACCGTCACCGTGACCCCCGAGTCTGAGTTCGCGGCCTTTGCCTCGGAGAACGCCCCCAAGGGAACCTTCATCGACGGCGCTATCACCTTCGCGAGCGAGGATGGGACCCCGAGCCTGACCGTGCCCTACCTGGGCTTCTACGGCTCGTGGGGAGCCCCGAACGTCTTCGATGGCAAGTGGTCGGACGACGAGACGACGCCCGTGCACGTCTACCGTTCCGCGCTGGTCAACGCCCACTCGTCCATCCCGTTGGGAGCGCTGAACCCGCTGTCGGACAAGCAGGACTCGAACCTTGTCACCACGATCAACACGCAGCGCCTCATCACCTCGCGCGCCAAGTGGGCGGGAGCCCCCGACAAGATCGTGCCGATGACCGGCATGCTGCGTTCCGTCCCGTCGATGTCTGTCACCTACCGGAACTCTGCGGGCGAGTCCGTTCGCTCCTACACGATCAACCGCGTGCGCAAGTCCCTCTACGACCTCGAGACCGGCTGGACGAAGCCGGGCGAGTTCGCCGGTGAGGAACCTTTCTTCGACGGCTACGACCAGTCCGGCAACGAGCTGCCCGACGGCGCCTACACGCTGATGATTGAGGCCGCGACGGACGGTCCGTCCTCGCAGAAGCAGCAGATGAGCTACGAGTTCACGCTGGACACGCAGGCCCCCGTCATCTCCAACCTGACGGTGAGCGGCGAGGGCGATGCCCGCACGGTGTCCTTCGACGTCACCGACGCCTCGCCCGTGGCCGGCATCGACTTCCACGAGGACGCCGATGGCACGTGGTACTACCGCAAGCTTGTCGAGGACGATGGTGAGATCCTGGCCGACGGCACGCACCGCTACCACTTCGACGTGCCCGTCTCGGAGCTGAAGGCCGCCTGGGCGCAGCAGGGACGCACGGACGAGGCCCCGGTGGTCCCGTACCTCTTCGCCTGGGACTGGGGCGTCAACCCCGCCAAGCAGGAGGTGCGCCTCCAGGGCGATCCGGCGCCCGCTCCGACTCCGGCACCTGAGCCGACGCCGGACCCGACGCCTGCTCCGACCCCGGCACCTGAGCCGACGCCGGATCCGACTCCGGCTCCCGCCCCGCAGAGTGGCCGGTGGGTGAGCGACTCTGTTGGCTGGTGGTACCGCTATGCGGATGGCACCTACCCGGCTGGCCAGACGCTGCAGATCGGAGGCTCCACCTATCGCTTCGGTGCGGATGGCTACATGCGCACCGGCTGGGCGAGTGAGGATGGTGCGTGGTACTTCCACAATCCGTCTGGCGCTCAGGCGAGCGGCTGGGTGAAGGATGGTGCGTCCTGGTATTACCTGGATCCGGCGACGGGGCGAATGGTCACCGGTTGGCTGCTTGATGGTCCGACCTGGTACTACCTGACGCCCGGTAGTGGCGCGATGGCGACCGGTTGGGTGAAGGACGGTTCCTCCTGGTACTTCATGGCCCCCAGCGGTGCGTTGACGACCGGTTGGCTGAAGGATGGCGGCTTCTGGTACTACCTGAGCACGGACTCGGGCGCGATGTACACGGGAGGTCACTGGATCGGCTGGAAGTGGTACTACTTCGCCGAGAACGGCCAGTGGAACAGCTGAGGCCTAACGCGCAGCACTGACAGCGCGTAACGCAGTGTGCGCCCCCGGGAAGCCGGGGGCGCACACTCGTCTTGTGATCAGTCAATTATCTGCGGGGTTAAAATCCCAGGATTCTCTCAGCTCACCTTGCCGTTGCCGCAAGGTTGGGCTCCTACAGTAGGTGTCATCACAAGGGAATACGGCACGGACCATACGGGCCCGAGCAATGCCGACGAGACATCATTGAGGAGCCTTCTGGGACAACTTGCACTGTGTTGATGGGATACGCCGAGGGGCCGACCGCTAGGTCGGCCCCTCGGCGTATCTGCACCCGGAGCGACTCGTGAGGGAACCGTCACGGCTGAGGCATGAAAAAGCCGGGGCGCGTCAGGCATATTGCCCGACGCGCCCCGGCCTCGTCAGTTAGAGACGCTGAGCGCTACTCAGAGGCGCTCGAAGCCAGCGTCCCACGCGGCGCGCATGGGGTTCGCGTCGGCGACCAGCTGATCGAAGCGCAGGTCTGCAATGTCGATGACCTCACCGAGCGCGAAGCGAGCCTCGCGGGCGGGGGAGTGCTCGACGCGGCGCCAGCCGGAGGACAGCAGGTGCTTGCGGTCCACCACGTTATCCACGCAGATGATCAGCGGACGGCCGAACTTCTCGCGGTAGGCGGCAGCCAGGGCGCGCAGCTCCTCGGCCTCTTCGGGGGTCACCTCGCCCACGGACAGGTTCGAGGTGTCCGCGCTGGCCTGCTCGTCACCCGCGCCGTCGAGGACCAGGGAGACGACGTCCGTGTAGGACGCGATGAGCTCCTCGGCCTCCTCGGGGGTAGCCGACAGGACGGCGTCCTCGAAGGAGGAGCGCAGCTCAGACACGGAGGCGAAGGGACGGGACTCCCAGGCGCGCTCGACCGGCCACGTGTGCGACGAGAACATCGAGGAGAAGGTCGCGACGAACTGGTCGCGATCCATCGCGTTGATGTCGTCCAGGTTGATCTTCTTGCCGTCCACCACGGCCACGTCCGGCGAGGCCGGGCGTCCGATGTGGAAGAACAGGAGGTTCAGGATGATGGCCGTCAGCGAGCCGATGGTCACGCCGGAGCCGAAGATGATCTGTAGCCAGGAGGGCATGACTGAGACGATGCCGGGCTTGAGAGTCACGAGGAGGGCCAGGCCGATCGACGTGGAGACGATGACGGCGTTGCGGTTGTCGCGTAGGTCAACCTTTCCCAGGGTCTGGATGCCGACGACGGCGACGTTGGCAAACATCGCCAGGGAGGCCCCGCCGATGACAGGCTGCGGGATCGCCGCGACGATTGCCGCCGCCTTGGGCAGCAGACCCAGGAAGATCATGAAGACACCTGCCGCGGTGACGACCCAGCGGGACTTCACGCGGGTGAGGCGCACGAGGCCGACGTTCTGCGCGAAGCAGGTGTAGGGGAAGGAGTTGAGGACGCCGCCCAGCAGCGTGGACAGGCCGTCGGCGCGCAGGGCGTTGGCGATGTCGCGCGGGGTGATGCGCTTGCCCACGACCTCGCCGGTGGCGAAGACGTCGCCCGTGGTCTCCACGGCGGTCACGGCCATGACGATGATCATGGCGAGGAGCGCGGTGGCGGAGAACTTCGGGATGCCGAAGTAGAAGGGCGTGGTGATGCCCAACCAGCTGGCTTCTCCCACGCCCGAGAAATCGGTCTTGCCCATCGCAAAGGCAACCGCAGTCATGATGAGCAAGGCGAGCAGGACGGACAGGGTGCCCATGAAGCCCTTGAAGAGGCGCTGGATGATGACGATGATCGCGATCGTTCCAAAAGCGAAGCCGAGTGCCTCGAATGTTGCGGCTGCCTTCGCCGCATCATCGGTGGCCTGATCGGCCCAGGCGACGATGTCTCCGGCGGAGACGGACAGGAGCGTCGTGCCCATGACGGTCAGGAGCGTGCCCGTGACAATCGGCGGGAAGAAACGCAGGAGCTTGGCGAAGAAAGGAGCGGCCAGGAAGACGAGAAGGCCGACGGCGATGATGGAGCCGTACATGGTGGCCAGGCCGGTCTTCGGGTCGGCGCCGGGCGGCGTGGCCGCTGCTCCGATAGCAATGAGGGGCGAGACGGCGGTGAAGGTGACGCCCTGGATGAGGGGGAGCTTCACGCCGATGAAGCGGCCGATGCCGGCCGACTGGATGATGGTGGCGATGCCACAGGTGAGCAGGTCTGCGTTAATGAGGTGGACCAGCGTGTGGTTGTCGAGCCCGAGGCCGGAAGCAATGACGAGCGGGACGACCACGGCGCCCGCGTAGAACGCGAGGACGTGCTGAATGCCCAGAATGGTGAGTTTCCCAAAGGGAGGGACTTGATCGACGGGGTGGGGAGCGGACGAGGGGCTTGATGCCATCTGTGTCTCCTGGACCTTTATCCAAGTTGTGTTAGGGACGCCTCTATTCTCTGTGATCAGCATGATTGTTTTACGAGTTATTTAAAAAGTGTGGCGAGTTCTATGTCGTGGGCTCTTGTCGTTTACGATGTGAGCACAGTGTGACGCATGCGGGAGGGAGGCCGGTATGACGCGCAATGGTCGTCCTCCGTCGATGGCGGACGTGGCTGAATTGGTCGGAGTCTCGCATCAGACGGTGTCTCGCGTTGTGAACGGCAAGGGGCGTGTATCGCCTCGGACGCGCGAGCGCGTGCAGGCCGCGATTGAGCAGCTGGGATACCGCCCGAACTCGGTTGCCCGTGCCCTGGTGACTGCCCGCTCGGGCATTATCGGCGTCGTGACCACGACCTCGGCCCACTTCGGTCCCTCCTCGATGCTGGTGGCCCTGGAGGTCGCCGCCCGCGAGGCCGGGCTTTTCACGTCGGTTGTGGCCCTCGATCGTTTCGGAGCCGACGATGTGGCCAGCGCCTTCGACCACTTCTCCTCCCTGGCCGCCGAGGCGATCGTCGTCATCGCGCCGGTGGATTCTCTCGCCGAGGCCGTGGCATCCCAGGGTGCGTCCGTGCCGGTGGTCGCGGTCTCCGGCGGGCGCACGTTCGGTCGTGGGGTGTCGGTCGTTCACGCGGATCAGCGTGGAGGTGCGCGTGCGCTCGCGGAGCACCTCATGTCGCTCGGTCATCGGGATATCGCCTGCGTGGCGGGTCCTCAGGAGTGGTTCGAGGCGCGCGAACGCGTGGCCGGGTGGCGAGAGGCGATGGACGAGGCGGGTCTGCCGATGCGCGAACCGCTCGTCGGCTCGTGGGAGGCGCGCTGGGGGTACGTTGCAGGACAGAACCTCGTCGAGGATGGCCTGCCTGACGCCGTCATGTGCGGGAACGATGAGGTCGCGGTCGGCCTTCTTCGTGCGTTCGCCGAGGCTGGGGTGAGTGTTCCGGGTGACGTGTCGGTGGCGGGTTTCGATGACGTGCCAATGGCTGCCTACGCGGGGCCGGGGCTGACGACGGTGCGCCAGGATTTCGCGGACCTCGGACGCTGTGCGCTTGAGGCGGTCAGTCACGCGCTCGACGGAGAAGCGGTGGGCACGTACGTGCGTCCAACGCGCCTCGTTGTGCGCGGTTCGACAGGAGTTTGCCCTCGTTAGAGGCTCTTTCGGTAGTCGTACTTGCTTTCACGTGCGGGTGAATGTTAACGTTAACCCAACCGATGCTCATCGGTGCTCAGTGAGGAGTACGAATGGATCACCGCAACCCCGACACATGGACCCCCGAGTTCGCGCGCGAGATCGAGCGCGTTCGTGAATACGTCGCCACCCTGCATGCCGAGCTGCCCCGCTGGGGCCTCGTCGTCTGGACGGCAGGGAACGTCTCCCAGCGCGTGCGCGGCGAGGCAGAGGACGGCAGCCAGGACCTCCTCGTCATCAAACCCTCGGGCGTGTCCTACGACGACCTGAGCCCCGAGGCGATGGTCGTGTGTGACCTCGACGGAAACCTTGTGCTGGGGGAGGGGGCGCCCTCATCAGACACCGCCGCGCACGCCTACGTCTATCGCCACATGAGTGAGGTGGGAGGCGTCGTGCACACGCACTCCACCTACGCCACCGCATGGGCTGCGCGCGGAGAGGAGATTCCCTGCGTGCTGACCATGATGGGCGACGAGTTCGGCGGCCCCGTCCCCGTCGGCCCCTTCGCTCTCATTGGTGATGACTCGATCGGGCGCGGCATCGTCGACACCCTGCGCGAATCGCGCTCGCCGGCGGTCCTCATGCGCAACCACGGTCCCTTCACAATCGGGCGCGATGCGCGCGCCGCCGTCAAGGCCGCCGTCATGGTCGAAGAGGTCGCCAAGACCGTGCACGTCGCCCGGGCGGGCGGGCCTCTCGTTCCCATCGAGCAGCATCACATTGATTCCCTCTACGACCGCTACCAAAACGTCTACGGGCAGCACTGACATCAAAGGAGATTTCACCGTGACCAGTTTCTACGAGGGCCGCGAGGTCTGGTTCGTTACCGGCAGCCAGGACCTGTACGGCGAGGAAACCCTTGCGCAGGTTGCGCAGCAGTCCCAAGAGGTCGTTCGCCTGCTCAACGAATCCGACCTGCTTCCTGCGCCGATCGTGTGGAAGCCCGTCCTGAAGGACTCCGACGCCATCAAGCGAGCAATGCTCGAGGCCAGCGCGGACGACCGCGTCCTCGGCGTCATCTCCTGGATGCACACGTTCAGCCCCGCGAAGATGTGGATCCGCGGCCTCGAGGTCCTGCGCAAGCCCCTGCTGCACCTGGCGACCCAGGCCAATGTCGAGATCCCCTGGGACAGCATCGACATGGACTTCATGAACCTGAACCAGGCGGCGCACGGTGACCGTGAATACGCCTACATCCTCACGCGCCTCGGCCTGGCTCGCGCCACGGTCGTCGGTCATGCCTCGCAGGAGAACACGCGTCGTCGCGTCGCCAACTGGGTGCGCGCGGCCGGCGGTTTCGCGGCGACCAACGAGCTGCGCGTCGTGCGCTTCGGTGACAACATGCGCAACGTGGCCGTCACGGAGGGCGATAAGACCGAGGCTGAGCGTCGCCTCGGCGTCTCGGTCAACACGTGGTCGGTTAACGACCTCGTCGCCGTCGTCGACGCCGTGGACGAGGCCGCTATCGACGCCCTCGTGGCCGAATACTGCGAGCGTTACGACGTTGCACCCGAACTGGCCCCGGGTGGGGATCGGGCGGAATCGCTGCGCTACGCCGCCCGCGAGGAGATCGCACTGCGCTCCTTCCTCGAGGAGCGCGGGGCGATGGCCTTCACGACCAACTTCGAAGACCTTGGCGGGCTCCGTCAGCTCCCCGGCCTGGCCGTGCAGCGCCTGACCGAGGCCGGCTATGGCTTCAGCGCCGAGGGGGACTGGAAGACCGCGGTCCTCGTGCGCGCCGCGAAGGTCATGGGGGAGGGGCTGCCCGGCGGCGCCTCGCTCATGGAGGACTACACCTACAACCTTGTCGAGGGCCAGGAGATGATCCTGGGCGCCCACATGCTCGAGGTGTGCCCCTCGCTGACAAACGCCCGCCCGCGCATCGAGATTCATCCCCTGGGTATCGGGGATCGCGAGGATCCTGTCCGCATGGTCTTCGACGCGGCCCCGGGACGCGGCGTCGTTGTCGCC
>CATYYP010000050.1 GCA_958415245.1 Schaalia odontolytica
ATCCTGGCGTGGACCGGCGGTGACGAGGAGGCGCTGGCGGCCATGACCGACGAGCGGACGACGCGCATCTGGCCGGGCGGTGGCGCGACCACGACGCTGGCGGGACCCTCACCCGCTTCCCCGGCGATCGGCCGCATCGACGCGCACGACCTGGGCGGGGCGTTCCTGACCCGCTACCGGGTGCGCTGGGAGGGCGGCGCCTCGCTGGAATCCAGCGTGTGGGCGCCGGCGGCATCTGGCGAGGCGCGCCTGATCATGGTGCACCACCAGTCGACGCTGATCGGCTGAACCTGGGCACTGTATCTCGCGAGATTGCACCAGTTAGGGAGCATTACACCACCTCCGAGCTGGTGTAAGAGCCCGCTAAGTGGTGTCACACCACTTAGGAACAAGCTAAAACGCAGAACATGCCCGGCCGGACATACTGCTCGCCCAGGCTGCGGCGCCCGTGGGCGGCGGCGAGGCCTGGCCGGGCTTCGAGATCGATCACTCCGAGCCGAAGGCTCGCGTGTGGCGATCTCGCGGGCGGGCCGCCGCCCACGGGCGCACCAAGCAGCCGGGCCCAGCAAAGCCTGCCCCTCCACGAGGAGCCCCGCCACACCCTTACAGCTTGGCGCCCTCGAAGCTGAAGATGTCGAGGAACTTGCGTGCACGATCCGATGAGGGATCCGCGAAGAACTTGCGCGGCGGGTCGACCTCGACGATGCGGCCCTCGTCCATGAAGACGATGCGATCCGCGATCGCGCGGGCAAAGCCCATCTCGTGGGTGACGATGAGCATCGTCATGCCGGTGCGAGCCAGTTCGAGGACGACGTCGAGGACCTCGCGCACCATCTCCGGGTCAAGGGAGGCCGTGACCTCGTCAAGGAGGAGGATCTCGGGGTCCATCATGAGGGCGCGCACGATGGCGACGCGCTGGCGCTGACCGCCGGACAGCTGGCGCGGGTAGTCGTCGGCGCGGTCCGCCAGGCCGACGCGCTCGAGTAGTTTCAGCGCCCGTGCGCTCGCGTCGGCGCGCGATTCTCCCGCGACGAGGCCGGGGGCGAGCGTCAGGTTCCCCATGACGGTCAGGTGGGGGAAGAGCTCGTAGGACTGGAAGACCATGCCGATGCGGCGGCGGACCTCGGGCCAGGAGACGCCGGGGGCCGCCAGATCGTTCCCATCGAAGAGGATCTGCCCGGAATTGATGGGCTCGAGGCCGTTGATAGTGCGCAAGAGCGTGGACTTGCCGCAGCCGGAGGGACCGATGATGACGACGACTTCGCCATCGGCGACGTCGAGGGAAACGCCGCGCAGGGCGTGGTGCCCGCCGGGGTAGGTCTTGTCGAGGTCGACGAGGCGCAGCTGCGGGTCGGAGGTCAGTTCTGCCATGTTTTCTCCATGTGGCGTGAGAGGAGCGAGATCGGCCAGCAGATGAGGAAGTACAGCACGAAGATCAGGCCGTAGATCCACAGCGAGGCGGTCGGGTAGTTAAAGCGGTTGGCGTCGATGATCTGCTGTCCGACTTTGAGGACTTCGACGACGCCAATGAGGACGACGAGGGAGGTCGTCTTCACCATGCGGGTGATGAGGTTGACGGCCGGGGGCGCGAGCCTGCGCAGGGTTTGCGGCAGGATGACGCGGCGCATGGTCTGCCTCGGGGTGAGTCCCAGAGCGTATGCGGACTCGTACTGGTGGCGCGGGATCGCGATGAGCGCGCCTCGCACAAGGTCACCCATTTCGGCGCCGCCCCACAGGGTGAAGACGAGGACGGACGCGGTGATGCCGTCCAGGTTGATCCCCGCGACGCGCGTGAGCCCGAAGTAGGCGACGAACAGGAGGACGAGCTGAGGCATGATGCGCACGAACTCGAGGTAGAGCTGCATGAGCCAGCGCAGGGGACACCAGCGCGAGCGCATGCCGAGGCCGACGAACACGCCGAGCACCAGCGACAAGACGACGGACAGCGCTGAGATGCCGACGGTGACGCCCAGGCCCTCGAGGATGCGCACGAGGTTGCGGCCTTCGAAGATGACGTTAATTCCCAAATCCGCCACGGCGCACCTTCTTTTCGATGAGTCGGGCCGCGATGGACACGGGCAGGAGGATCACCAGGTAGGCGATGACCAGGAGGATCAGCGCTTCGGAGGTGTTGTAGGACATGCCGATGAGGTCTTTCGCGACGTACACAAGGTCGGGCAGCGCAACGACGGAGACGACGGATGTTTCCTTGATGAGGAAGATGACGTTGGCGGCGAGCGGCGGCACGGAGGTCGCGATGGCCTGTGGGAGGGCGACGTGGCGCAGCGTCTGGGTACGGGTGAGGCCGAGCGCCGCAGACGACTCCCACTGGATGGTGGCAATCGAGTCGAGACCGGAGCGCAGGGCTTCGGCCATGTAGGCGCCGCCCAGGAAGATGAGGCCGACGATCGCGCAGGTCTCGCCGCTCCACTTGATGCCCACGCGCGGCAGGCCGAAGTAGATGAAGAAGAGCTGCACGAGCAGGGGCGTGTTGCGCGACAGTTCGACGTAGGCGGCGGCGATCTGGGTGGCGACGGGGATCCGGTAGTGCCGGATCGCGGCCACGAGCAGGCCGACCGCGAGGGAGCCGACGATGCCGATAGCCGCGATCCTCAGGGTGAGGATGGCGGCGTCGACGTACATGGGCGCGTATCGCGCCAGGATGTCAAGATTCATAGGCGAAATCTGGGACGAGGCCATGGCTGGCCGGTGCGGTCACCCGCGGTGGGTGGACCCGGGAGCGAGCCACGGCCTCGTACCTGTGTCAGTTGGTGGAGGTGGTGTCCACGCCGCCTTCGACGACCAGGTCGTCGAAGGCGGCGTGGACACCGTAGACGGGGGCGAGGGTCTGCTCGTAGTCCTTGTGGAAGAAGTTTTCCTTGCCGAGCTCAACGAGCTGGTTGTTCAGCCAGTCGAGGAGGGCGGTGTTGCCCTTCTTAACGGCGGCCGCGATGTAGCTGGTCTCGCCCAGGCTCTTGATGCCGACGCTGAAGCCGGGGTGCTGAATCGCCCAGGCGATGACCTCGGTGTTGTCGGTGGAGAAGGCGTCGCCGCGGCCGTCCTCGAGGGCCTGGTAGGCGTCGGAGTACTGGTCGTACTTCTGGAGCTTGACCTCGGGGTGGTTGGCCTCAAAGTAGGCTTCGGCGGTCGTGCCCTTGGTGACGATGAGGGTCTTGCCGGCCAGCTGGCTCACGTCGGTAATTTCAGCCGAGGTGGGAGAGACGACGCCGAGGGAGACCTTGAAGTAGGGGTTCGCGAAGTCGACCTTTTCGGCGCGCTCGGGCGTGACGGTGAAGTTCGCGAGGGTGATGTCGACCTTGTTGGAGGCGAGGACCTCGGTGCGGGCGGCGGCGTCGACAGGGACGTACTTGGCGGTGACGCCCAGGTCGGCGGCGATGCGGTCACCGTAGACGACGTCGTATCCAGCAGGCTTACCGTCGGCGTCGATGTAGCCGAAGGGGGCCTTGTCGGAGAAGATGCCGATGACGATCTCGCCGGCTTCCTTGATCTGCTCGGGGCTGCGGTCGCCGACCTGCGCGCCGGACGCGGAGGACGAGGAGGTGGACGCGCCACCGGAGCATGCGGCCATGCCGAGGGCTGCAACCATGGCGACGGCGGCCGTGGCGAGTCGAAGGAATGGCTTCTTGCGTGCGTGAGTGGCGCTCATGAGGGCTCCTGATCTGGGTGATTGGTAAAACCGAGGGGTGTCCTCGGCGTTGGTGTCGATGCTTTCATTGCTCTCACCCGTATGCGAGGGGTCGATCCAGTTTTGGAACTATGTGACAAACGCATGTGGGGCCAATCCGCTGAATTCCGCGCCAGGAACAGGGGCGCATCGAAACGTGGAAGTCATCACGCTACGGTGCGCCCGCTCGCAATTGAACGGATCGGCACGCGAAAATTGCACCCATGCCCAAGCTACCGCGCACCGTGAACCTCCCCGTGCCGGCTAGCCCTACCCGCCGCGAGATCCTCGAGGGTTTACGCATCACGGCGCCCGTGGCCGCGGGTTACATCCCGCTGGGCCTGGCGTACGGCGTTCTCGTCATCCAGCTGGGCCTGCCGTGGTGGTTGGCTCCGTCGCTCTCCCTGGCCGCCTACTCGGGGTCGGCCGAGCTGCTCGTCGTCACTCTGGCCGCGCAGAATACGCCGCTGGCCGTCATCGCGGTAACGATGCTGCTGGTGAATTTCCGCCTCCTGTTTTTCGCGTTCTCGTTCCCGTTGCACGTCATCGAGGGCCGCTTCGCGCGACTCTTCTCGATGTACGCCCTCGTGGACGAGGCCTACGCGCTGACCGCCGCCCGCCCAAACGGGTGGACGAAGCCTCGACTATTGGCGATGCAGGCTCTCTTTAACCTCACGTGGGTTATTTCGAGCCTCGTGGGCGTCTCCGCGGGGTCCTTGATTCCTACGCAGATCGAGGGACTCGACTTCGCACTGACGGCCCTGTTCATCACGCTGACCCTGGACGCGGCGCGCACGAGGCGCGAGCTGCCCTCGATCCTCCTGGCTGGCACATCCTTCGCGGTGGCCATGGTGGTGGCACCCGGCCAGCGCCTGCTCGTGGCGCTACTGCTGTTCGTCGCGTGCCTGGTGGTTCGCCACGTTCTTCATCGCCGAGGCATCCTGCACTCCGCAGATGAGGTGGCCGAAGGGGGTGCGCAGTGACTCCGACGCTGGGCTACCTGCTGGCGCTTCTGGCGATCACCTTCGTCATCGACTTTACGTTGCGTGCTCTGCCGTTCAAGATCCTTGAACCGCTACGCGATTCGCGTTTCGTCTCCGACATGGCGGTGTGGATGCCGCCGGGCATCATGCTGATCCTCGTGCTCTCGACGCTGACGCAGGGCGCGCAGGAGGCCGGTGGCCGCTGGTGGGCGGCGCTGGTGGCGACGGGTGTGACGGTGGCGGTGCACCTGCTGAGCGGCCGCAAGCTCCTGTGGAGCGTCGGCATCGGAACGGTCTGCTACGTCGCACTGCTGAACTGGCTCTGACGAACTAGCGCTGACGAACTGACTTTCTCCGGCTGACCAAGCTCCGGCTGCTGGGCCCAGCAGGGGCAGACATACGCGCACGTTAACCCGATAGGTGGTTGCGTGGGCAGGCTGCCCACCATGCCACCAATGGGGTTTAGCTGCGCATTGAAGGGTTAACACTGCCAAGAGAAGGGTCCAGCTGCCAGATCCGACTCGCATTCGCCTCGCCTGCAGCGCCGAATAGCGCAATCAATGCCTCCACACCCGCCACATCCGCCAAAGTGCAGACCCATTCACCTCAAACAGCCTGTTTTCAGCGTTTTTCGCCCAATGGGTCTGCACTTTGGCGGCCACACCCCCTCGACTCGCGGCCCCACCGCCACCGATGCATTGGGTGCCGGAAAGATCGGAGGGCACCGGAGGGACCGGAGGGCCAGGCTGCGGCGCCCGGAACACCCGTGGGGCCACAAGCAACACCACCAACGCCTCCCAAAAACAAACGGGCACAACGGCACCGCCGCAAAACCGCTACCATTGTGTCCATGCACACAGAGTCGTACCTGCACCACGGTCACACCGTTTACGAACACCGCCTGGACGTTCCGCTTGATCACCTGCGCCCCAGCGGCGAGGACAATCCGACGATCCAGGTTTTCGCGCGCGAGGTCGTGCGTAAGGGCCGCGAGGACGCGCCCTACGCGGTGTTCCTCCAGGGCGGCCCCGGCTACCCGAGCCCGCGTTTCGGCACGTTTACTGGCGGGTGGATGAATCGTCTCCTGCAGGATTACCGCGTGGTGCTCCTCGATCAGCGAGGCACGGGCCAGTCGACCCGAATGGACGCCCAGGCGCTCTCCCACTTGGACACGGACGAGGAGAAGGCCGCGTACCTGCGCCACTTCCGCCAGGACCAGATCGTGTACGACGCGGAGGCGTTGCGCCGCGAGCTGTGCGGGGATGACCCGTGGACGACGCTCGGCCAGTCTTTCGGCGGCTTTATCACGACCTCGTACCTGTCGTTGGCTCCCCAGGGCCTGAAGGCCAGCCTGATCACGGGAGGCCTGCCCGGCCTCGTCCATGTGGACGACATCTACCGCCTGACGTATGAGCGCACGGCGGCCCGCAACCGCGCGTACTTCCAGCGCCACCCGGGCGATGAGCGCACGGTGCGCGAGCTGTGCGCGCACCTGGCGGACACGGAGGAGACGCTGCCGACGGGCGAGCGTCTCTCCCCGGCGCGTCTGCGCATGATCGGCATGATGCTGGGCGGCCAGGGCAACACGGATCAGCTGCACTACCTACTGGAGGGCCCGTGGACGTCGGTGCGAGGCGAGCGCCGTCTCTCGTCGCAGTTCTTGGCGGCGATCGGTTCGCAGGTGGACGTCGCGCCGATCTACGCAGTGTTCCAGGAGTACATCTACGCGTGCGCGACGCCGGACCTGGTGGGCACGGCGACGGGATGGGCGGCGGATCGCCTGGCCGAGGAGATCCCGGGCTTCGCAAAGGACGCGAACCCCCTGGATGAGAGTGAACCGTTCTACCTGACGGGCGAGCACTTCATGCGCCGCGTCTACGACGAGGACCCGGGCTTGGCGCCGTTGAAGGGCGTCGCGGAGATCCTCGCATCGACGACGGAGGCGGCCCCTGTTTACCTGCCGGACGTACTGGCTGAGAACACGGTGCCGGTGGCTGCGGCCGTGTATTACGACGACATGTTCGTGCCGCGTGAGCTGTCCGTGGAGACGGGCGAGCTGATCGGTGCTCGCCACTACATCACGAATGAGTACCAGCACGACGGATCCGCATATTCGGGCGGAAAGGTCGTCTCTCACCTGCTTGACCTGCTCGCGGATTGATCCGCGCGCTCCCGATTGAAAGGACTGGCCATGGCCGCTTCATCTAGCTGTTCTTGTCCGTGCGCTGGCTCGGTGGACCCGACTCGGGTCGCGGGGTTTGCGGCGGGCGTGGGTGCGACCGTCGCGTGGTACGCCCTGCCTGATTACGTGCGCTCGCGCCCGTTGCGCGGCCTCGTGAAGGCGGGCCTGCTGGGGGTGCTCGGCTGGTCGATGGTGGCGCAGTTGCCGGAGCCCTCGGAGCTTCCGCCCTACGATGACGAGGACGTGGATTGCTCGAAGTCGTCCCCCGTCGCGGGTGAGGATCCGCTCGAGGGTGTCACCGAGGCGGATCCGGCAGAGCTGGCGGTTCTCGCGGGCGCGGCGCTGGGTTCGGCGATGATCACGGTCGGCGCGGAGCGCTGGCTGTTCCGCCGCGGTGAGCGTCGCCGGGCGCAGGGCGTTCGTTTTGCCCATACGAGGCAGGGGCTGGCCCTGGGCGGTCTGGAAGCGGGCCTGACCGCGCTGACGTTTGGCGCGGGGGCTGTGCGCGAGAAGCTTTCGAAGGGCTGACCTTCCGTCCCGCGCCGACGAGGCCGGGGCGCAGTGATCGGGTCCGTGCGCGTGGGCGTGCGGGCCCGACGCGTGTCAGAGGGTGCGTCCGTTTATGCGGCGCAGGGCTTGGCAGGATCGCCAGGAGTTGAGGAGCCCCATGGCGAGGGGCAGGGAGACGAGGGCGGCGAGGAGCGCGGATTCGGTGGCGACGGCGATGGAGCCGACGGCGAGGAATCCGATGAACCAGGCCAGCTGCATGCGCGCGCAGGCGGTCATGACGGCGCCGTCTTGCCGGGCGGCATGCAGGGCTGCGTGGGACTCGGAAAAGATGACGAGATCTTCGTTGCCATCCCATTCGCGGTGCCAGCGACGGGCGGCGATGAGGAGTGCGGCGAGGAGTGCGAGGAGGATGAGCCCTCCTCCGAGGATGAGGGTCAGGGCGAGGCCGGCGAGCTTTTCGAGGATCGTGTCGGGCATGGAGGAGAGTTCGACGATGGCGACGATGGCGCTGACGGAGACGATCAGGAGGATGGTGACAACGTCGATGGCGATGTTGACGCGGCCCTGCGTTCGCTGTCCGGCGCGCACGCGGTTGTAGCGGCGCAGCTGGTCATTCCCCAGGCGGTAGGGCCGGGGCGCAGCATCGAATTGCAAGGGCTGATAGGTCACGCCCTCACAATAGCGCTGTCCGTTAATTATTCGCGCCTTACAAAGCAACTGTGCGATGCCCAGTTGGACACTTTTTCACTGGTCAGGATAAGAGCATTTTTCGCCGTCATCACTGAAACTGCGAGGCGACAGCGATCAGCGGGTGAGCGCCATCAGCCCGAAGAGGATGAGCCCCGCCAGCACGATCATGCGAACAAAGTCCATGACGGAGCTTCCCAGGTCCGGGAAGCGCTTGCGCAGGATCCTGAAGGTCAGGCGCACACCTCGCGGGAGGACGCGATTGAAGAGCGCGATCTGCGCGAACGTCATGAGGTAGCCACTGAGCGACATAACGGCATACAGGAGGAAGAAGAACAGCGCGAGCTCATCCGTCATGACGCGCAGGGTTGCAACGTAGCCGATTCCGCAGCCGAAGCCCGCAAAAATGGCGAAAATCCACGCTTTGTCGAGGGCGAAGGTCACGCGCTTGAGCATCCGCCCGTAGGCCTCGGCAACGGTCGGTTCCATCTCGATGTCGTACGAGGAGCGCCCCGCCCCCTTGAGCGGGTGGGCCAGGGAGTCGTATGCGAACTTCGCTTCGGCCAGGTCCGGGGCGTTCGCGGTAGCGCGCCCGAAGGCCCACTGGGCGCCGTTGGGTTCGACGGGTGCCCACAGGCGCCCGTACGCCATGAGGAGCTCGACATCGTTGGGAAGGCCGTCAGTGGCGATCTCAGAGACGGGCAGCGCCTCGTCGTAGCGTCCGAGGTCGACGAGGCAGAGGGTCAGCTCTCGCGCTATCTCTGCGGATTGGGGATGCAGGCGCATACCGGCCGAGGCCGTGGCCTCCGCGTCCGTGACGAGGCCTTGGTGGCGCCGGGCGCGCGCAATGAGCGCGAAGGGGTCAGCCATGTCGTCGCCATAGGCGCGTGCGCGCGTCGCGTACTCCTCACACAGGGGGTACAGGCCGAGGCGGTCGGCGCAGGCCGCGGCCTGGACGTCGCGGCGGTAACAGGCGTCTTCACCCACGACCTCGAGGGATTCGAGGATGGACAGGGCCGCGCGGTAGTCGTGGCGGGCGAGGGCCTCGTCAACGTCGGCGAAGGTGGGCGTCGTCATGGCGCATACGATACAGCCCACCACCCCCGCCGAGGTGACCTCGTCCACGACACACGAAGAATCTCAGAACGCGCCCTGAGCGCATCGGCCCCAACCTGGCAGAACACCAGGACATCGCACTTTCGAGCCGAATCGCGCTGCGGATTGTTAAACAATCGGAGTACGCTGACCAATAAGTGACGCACAGCACGCGCGCCGCCCGATTGTTCCAACGGAGTGAAGCAATGCCCCCCCTTGCAGCTGCCTCAACGGTTCCCGAATCGGCGGGAACCGTAGAATTCGCCGAGTCCTTTTCGTGGGACTTTC
>CATYYP010000051.1 GCA_958415245.1 Schaalia odontolytica
CTCATCGACCCCAAGGCTAAGATCACGGGTGAAATCCTCTACCAGGGTGAGAACCTGCTCGAGAAGTCGGCCGAGGAACGCCGCGCGCTGCTCGGTCACGAGATGGCCATGATCTACCAGGACGCCCTGTCGTCCCTGAACCCCGCCATGCTGATCAGAGATCAGATGAAGCAGCTGACCAGGCGCGGTGGTACCCGCAGCGCCGAGGAACTCCTCTGGCTCGTGGGCCTGGATCCCAAGCGCACCCTCGAGTCCTACCCGCACGAGCTCTCCGGCGGCCAGCGTCAGCGCGTTCTCATCGCCATGGCCCTGACCCGCGACCCGAAGCTCATCATCGCGGACGAGCCGACCACCGCCCTGGACGTCACCGTCCAGAAGCAGGTCATCGCACTGCTCAACGAGCTGCGCGAGAAGCTCGGCTTCGCCATGATCTTCGTGTCCCACGACCTGGCGCTCGTCGCCGAGGTGGCACACCACATCACCGTCATGTACGCCGGCCAGGTCATTGAGCAGGCCCCCACCAAGGAACTGCTCACGCACCCGACCCACGAGTACACGCGCGGCCTGCTGGGCGCCGTCCTCTCGATCGAGTCCGGCTCCGGCCGACTCCACCAGGTCCCCGGCACGGTGCCCTCGCCTCGCGACTTCCCCGTGGGCGACCGCTTCGCACCGCGGTCCTCGCACCCCGATTACGGACTGGACATCCGCCCGGTCCTCACCGAGGTCGGTCCCGAGCATGTGTACGCGGCTCTGCCGCCCCGCGAGGAGGTTTTCGTGGCGAGCGAGACCGTCATCATCGAAGAAGGTCAGGAGGACGCGCGATGAGCCCCGAAACTCTGATTGTTGAAACCGAGACGGTGATCGAGACACCCGAACCCCCGATCATCGAACTGAAGAACGTCGAGGTGACCTTCACCTCGCGTACCGGCTCCCTGTTCAAGCCCAACAAGGTCTACGCGGTGCGTGGCGTCAACATGCGCATCGAGCGCGGACAGACGCTCGGCATCGTCGGCGAGTCCGGCTGTGGCAAGTCCACGACCGCGAACGTCATGTGTGGCCTGCAGATGCCGACGAAGGGACAGGTGTTCTTCAACGGCAAGGAGGTCACGAAGCGTAGCGCCGCCGCCCGCCGGGAGATCGGTCGCGTCGTCTCCGTGGTCTTCCAGGACCCCGCGACGGCCCTCAACCCACGTATGCACGTCCAGGATCAGCTCGCTGACCCGCTGCGCGTGCACGGCATCGGCAACGAGGTCTCGCGAGCCAAGCGTGTGCGCGAACTGATCTCGCTCGTCGGCTTGCCGTCGAGCGCGCTCGACGCGCTTCCTGGACAGCTCTCGGGTGGCCAGCGCCAGCGCGTGGCCATCGCCCGAGCCCTGTCCATCGGCCCGGATGCGATCATCGCAGACGAGCCCACCTCCGCACTCGACGTGTCGGTGCGAGCACAGATCCTGAACCTGCTCACGGACCTCAAGAGGGAACTGGGCCTGGCGATGGTCTTTATCTCGCACGATATTCAGACCGTGCGCTACGTGTCTGACCGGATCGCCGTCATGAACGGCGGCAAGGTCGTCGAAGAAGGGCCGGCCGCACAGCTGCTCGCCGACCCGGAGGACCCCTACACCCGCAAGCTCCTGGGCGCTGCGCCCTCGCTGCTGCACCCCAACCTCGAAGGAGAGATGTAATTATGTCTTCGAAGATCCGCGGCGTCGTGCCGCCCCTGGCCATTCCGCTCAAGGACGGCGAGCTCGACGTCCCCTCGCTCGAGCGTCACATCAACCGCCTGATCGAGGCCGGCCTCGACGGCCTGTTCGTGTCCGGCTCCACCGGTGAGGTCGCCTTCTCGACCGCCGAGCGTCGCGCCCAGATCCAGCGTGAAGCCGTGCGCATCGTTGACGGCCGCATCCCGCTCCTGGTCGGCGTCATCGACACCGAGACCGAGCGCGTCATCGAGAACATCAAGGCCGTGGAAGAGATCGGCGGCGCCACCGGCGTCGTCGCGACCGCCCCGTTCTACGCCCTCGGCGGCGAGACCGAGGTCGAGCGCCACTTCCGCCTCCTCAAGGAGAACACCAGCCTCGAGCTGTGGGCCTACGATATCCCCGTGTGCGTGCACACGAAGCTGTCGCCCGACCTGCTCATGCGCCTGGGCCGCGATGGCGTCATCGACGGTGTCAAGGACTCCTCCGGCGACGACGTCGCGTTCCGCTGGCTGTGCCTGGCGAACGAGGCTGCCGGTCATCCGATGCAGCTGCTCACCGGCCACGAGGTCGTCGTCGACGGCGCCTACATGTCCGGCGCGGACGGCTCCGTGCCCGGCCTGGCCAACGTGGACCCCGAGGGCTACGTGCGCCAGTGGCAGGCCTACGAGCGCCGCGACTGGGAGGCCGTGCGCACCGAGCAGGACCGCCTCGCGGAGCTCATGCGCATCGTCCAGGTGAAGGGCGTCCAGGGCTTCGGTGCGGGTGTCGGTGCCTTCAAGGCTGCCCTGCACCTGCTCGGCGTCTTCGATTCGCCTGAGATGCCGCGCCCCGTTGCTGCCCTTGAGGGTGACAACATGGAGCATGTCGCGTCCGTGCTGCGCGCGGTCGACCTGCTCTCCTGATACGTCGACGAGGCCGGGGCAGTTCCGTTCCGCATATTGCGCGCCTTCGGGCGCGCGCCCCGGCCTCGTCGATTTTCTTATACCCCTGACTTTTCGTAAGGATCCTCATGACTACGCTCCTTGCCCTCGACATCGGTGGCACCAAGGTCGGGTGGGGCATCGTCGAGGCCGGTGACACCTACGAGGTCACCGAGCGCGGATCGATTCCCACCGACGCGATGCGCGGCGGAGCGGACGTGGCGGCTCGCATCTGTGATCTTGCCTCGTCCCTGGTTGCTTCTCACCCGCAGGTTGCGGGTGTCGCCGTCGCCAGCGCCGGCGTCGTCGACCCCTCGACCGGCGACATCGTCTCCGCGACGGGCACGATGCCCGGCTGGGGAGGCACGCCTCTGGGCGCTTTGCTTCAGGAGGCAACCGGCCTGAAGGTGCGCGTCCTCAACGACGTGCACGCGCACGGCCTGGGCGAGGCCACGCTTGGCGCCGGCCAGCCCTACCGCACCGTCCTGTCGATCGCCGTCGGCACCGGAATCGGCGGCGCCCTCGTCGAAGACCGCCAGGTCTCCTTCGGGTCGCGCGGCATCGCCGGACACGTGGGCCATATTCACCACCACTTCGCCCCCGACATGACGTGCTCGTGCGGCCGTAAGGGCCACATCGAGTCCTTCTGCTCCGGCTCGGGTATCACGGCCTGGTACGACTCGCTGCGCAGCGAGTCCGACCCCGAGGTGGATGGCGGGCGCGCCCTGCAGGAGCTTGCCGAATCCGGCAATGCCCTGGCCGCCGCCTGCTTCTCCCGCTCCGCGTTTGCGCTCGGCGAGGCCACGGCCTCGCTGGTCAACTGCGTGGACCCGGCCGTCGTCATCCTGTCCGGGTCCATGACCCGCTCCGGGGACATCTGGTGGGACGCCCTGCGCGAAGGCTTCGCGGCCTCCGCGATGACGCCCGTCGCCGACACCCCCATACTCGTTGGTTCCCTGGGCGGCGACGCGCCGCTGCTCGGAGCCGTTTCCTTCTTCCTGCACGCATAGGAGTTCACCATGCACCCGCTCATTGCAAACCTGAAGGGCAAGCTCATCGTTTCCGTCCAGGCGTACCCGGGCGAGCCCATGCGCCACCCCGAGACGATGGCGCAGATCGCCCGCGCCGCCGAGATCGGTGGCGCCGCCGCCATCCGCTGCCAGGGCCTGTCCGACATTTCCGCGATCAAGGGACGCGTCGACGTGCCCGTGATCGGCCTGTGGAAGGAAGGCCACGAGGGCGTGTACATTACCCCCTCGCTGCGCCACGCCCGCGCCTGCGTCATGGCCGGCTCCGACATCGTCGCCCTGGACGCGACGGGCCGCCCGCGCCTGGATGGCCTGAGCTTCGCCGAGACCGTTGCGGCCCTGCGCGAGGACGGCACCCTCGTCATGGCTGACTGCGGCTCCTTCGAGGATGCCCAGCGCGCCGTCGACGCCGGCGTGGACATCGTGTCCACGACCCTGGCCGGCTACACGGGCGACCGCGTCAAGACCGACGGCCCCGACCTGGAGCTGCTCCGCGAGGTCGTTGCCGCGTTCCCGGATGTCCCCGTGATCTGCGAGGGCCGCGTCCACACGCCCGAGCAGGCCGCTGCTGCCATCGAGGCCGGCGCGTTCGCCGTCATCGTCGGCACCGCCATCACGCACCCCACGTCGATCACGACGTTGTTTAAGGCTGCCGTGGTGTGCGGATGATTTCGATTATGGTACTGTGCGGGTGCGGGTGTTCTACACCCGCCCGCGCACTGCGTTTTTCACCCGGGAAAGCGCGTATATTACCCAGCATGTCTGTCCCGTACTCTCGCGCTCACGCCGCCCTTCGCGCTACCGGCATCGTCTATGTGTGCCTCGGTTTCGGTACCTCCGCGTGGCTCTCGCGCTTGCCCGACGTGCGCGATAACCTCGGGCTGACTCCTGCGACGATCGGTACGATGCTGCTCATCGCCTCCCTCGGATCGCTGCTGACTCTGCCGACTTCTGGCCCGATCGTGACCAAGATCGGCGCGCGGGCCTCGGGCCGCATCGGCGTGCTCATCTGGGCTCTCGGCATCGTCTGCGCGGGTATCGGTGCGCTCAACGTGTCGATCCCGCTGGCCACCGCCGGCCTCGTGCTGCTTGCCGCGGGCAACGGCCTGTGGGGCGCGACCATGAACATCGAGGCCGGCCTCGTGCAGGCGGCTGTACGCCGCACCGTCGTGCCCATCATCCAGGCGATGTACGCGGTCGGCATGCTCGGTGGCGCCCTCCTCGGTGCGCTCGCCTCCCAGATGGGCCTGCCCCTTGGAGCTCACCTCTTCGGCCTGGCGGCCCTCGAGCTTCTCGCCTGCGGCACTGCCGTCGGCTTCTACTTGACGAAGGAGGAGGTCGCGGCCCTCGCACCCGCGCAGGACAAGGGAGATGGGGGAGAGGCCTCGTCGAACAAGGCGAAGGGACTCACCCGGATCGCCTGGCGCGAAAAGCAGACCGTGCTTATCGCCCTCATGGTCATGAGCGCGGGCCTCATGGAGGGAGCGGCGAACGACTGGCTCAACTTGTCCATGGTGGATGGCTACGGCTACTCGACGGCTGCGGCATCCGCAGCCTTCGCGTTCTTCCTGCTGATGATGACGATCGTGCGCTTCGCGTCCCCGCGTCTCGAGGCCCGCCTGGGCTCTCCCATGCTGCTGCGCATTACCTTTACCGGTGCTGTCGTGGGCCTGTTGCTCGTGGCGTTCGCGCCGCACCACCTGTTCGCGGTCGCGGGTATTGCTCTGTGGGGCATCGGGTCGGCCCTCGGCTTCCCCCTGGGCATTTCGGCGCTCTCCGTCGACCCCGTGATGACGCCCGCGCGCGTCTCGGTGCTGTCGACGGTTAACTACGGCGCGGCCCTCATCGGCCCGCCGCTCCTCGGCCTCATCGCCGACCACATCGGCTACCATCGAGCGCTGGCCTTCGTGGCTCTGCCCGTCCTCCTCGCGATCGTGCTCGCTGGCCAGGTGCCCGACCGCCGCGGGACGAAGCGCACGGACCTCGCCTTCGGCGACTAGGCTTAGGGGCATGACGACCCTTGCTGATCTGACGACCCTGCGCGTGGGCGGCCCCATCGCCCGCCTCGCGCCCGCCACGTCCTCCGACGCCCTGGTGGACGCCGTCGCCGCGGCCGATGCCGCTGGCGGCCCGCTCCTCGTCGTGGGCGGAGGGTCGAACCTGCTGGCCTCCGACGCCCCCTTCGAGGGCACGGTCGTTGACGTGCAGCCCTTCGGTGAGGTCGCCTCCATCATCCACGAGGACCCCGCCGGATCTGTCGTCGTGCGTGCCGGTGCGGGCACGGTCTGGGACGAGTTCGTCTCCTGGACGCTGGCAGAGGGCCTGTCTGGCGTCGAAGCGCTCTCCGGCATCCCCGGAACCGTCGGCGCCTCCCCGGTGCAGAACGTGGGCGCCTACGGCCACGAGGTCTCCGAAACCATTGAGAGCGTCGAGGCCTACGATCGCCTGACGGGCATCGTCGTGCGCCTGCTGCCCTCCGACCTCGGCTTTGCGTACCGCTCCTCGGCGATCAAGCGCAGCGTCGGCGAGCCGGGCCTGAACGACCGTCCGTGGGGACCGACCGGCCGCTGGGTGGTCCTGTTCGTGGACTTCCGCCTCGAGCGCTCGGCCCTCAGCGCCCCCGTCATGTACGCCGAGCTGGCGCGACGCCTCGGAGTCGAGGCCGGGGAGCGCGCCGACGCGTCCCTGGTTCGCTCCACCGTCCTGGATCTGCGCAGCGGCAAGGGCATGGTCCTGGACGCGGCTGATCACGATACGTGGAGTGCCGGTTCCTTCTTCACCAACCCGATCCTGCCCGAGGCCATGGCCGCCTCCCTGCCCGAGGGTGCGCCTCGCTTTAGCGCGGGGGAGGGCCTCGTCAAGACGAGCGCGGCCTGGCTCATCGATCACGCGGGCTGTGGCAAGGGCTTCCACCTGCCCGAGGCCGGGGACCCGCCGCGCGCGTCCCTGTCCACCAAGCACGTGCTGGCCCTGACGAATCGCGGCGGTGCGACGAGCGCCGACATCGAGGCCCTGGCCCGCGCCGTGCGCGAGCGTGTCTTTGAGGCATTTGGCGTGACACTGGTGCCCGAGCCGGTCACGGTCGGCATCGCCTGGTAGCGGGTGCGCCTGGCGTTGAGCGTGTGGAGGAGAGGGCCATGAAGGAGTACGTGGAGGGCCTGGAGCGAGAGTTTTCTGCTCATGAAAGGGGATTCCTGCACGAGCAGCGGCGTGCCCGCTCCGACTACGCTTCCTTCGACCGTGAACAGGCGCTGTGCGCGGCGTACCTGGCGTATCGCTCTGAGGTCTATCAGGTACGCATGTACGCAGTTTTTCTGCTGGGACACCTGTCGCAAGACCCGGATGTTCTGTCTTTCCTTCGGAACGAGGTTTCCGCAGACTCCAATTGGAGGGTCCAAGAGGTCCTGGCGAAGGCATTCGACGAATTCTGCTCTGTCAAGGGATACGAGGAGGCTCTTCCTGTCATCGACGAGTGGCTGAGCGACACGCACCCCAACGTGCGCAGGGCCGTTACGGAAGGCTTGAGGATCTGGACGAGCCGCCCCTACTTCCGGGACCATCCCGGCGATGCTGTCTCACGGTTGTCGAGGCTGCGCGGCGATTCCAGCGAGTATGTCCGCAAATCCGTGGGAAATGCGTTGCGGGACATCAGCAAGAAACATCCGGACCTGGTTGCAGCCGAACTGGAAACCTGGAGTCTGGAGACTAGGGAGGTCTCGCAGGTTTACCGCCTTGCCTCCAAACTCATCGAGCGCGTGGCTGAGCGACGATAGCTGCTCAGTACACAGGGGCTTGACGGTACTGGCTGATAGACGCGTTGGAGAGTGCGAGGGAGATGTCGGTTGAGGCCAAGCTGGCCTATCCTCGCGGACAATCCGCCAAAGTGCAGACCCATTGGCCAGAAATGGCTGTTATTCGGTGTTTTTGACGCAATGGGTCTGCGGTTTGGCGTGTGTCGCGAAGAATGCCCGCTCAACGACTGCCTCGGTATCCTCCGGTAGGTCCCATCGATTCCGGTGATCCCATAGAGGGAGCTCCCCACATTTCGTATGCAATTCCCCGTCGGGTGTCTTGAAGCATGCCCTGAAAACCGCGGAATATCAACGTTCTGAATTCAGAGTTTGAAAGAGGTGCGGGGGAATTGCATGCGAGATTGTCGGGGAACTGTGCGCAGGGTCCCCACGACAGCGCAATGTCACGCGGGCCCTACGGCAGCACTACGCCACGGGCTCGGCTGCGAGCCAGGCGTCGATGTCGGCCTTCCAGGCCGCCTTGCGCGAGGGCGAGGCCAGCGACGCGTCGATAGAGGAGCGCGCTAAGTCGGCCAGGGCCTGGTCGGACAGCCCGAACACGTCGCGCGCGACCTCGTACTGGGCGACCAGGCGCGAACGGAACAGCAGTGGGTCGTCGGCAGCCAGCGCAATACGAGCACCGGCAGACAACAGGGTCGGCAGTGGCACCTGCGAAAAGTCCGTGTAGACGCCCAGGTGCACGTTCGACGTCGGGCACACCTCCAGGGCGATGCCCGCGTCGACGACGGCCTTCAGCAGGTCCGGGTCCTCGCTGGTACGCACCCCGTGCCCGAGGCGGGCGGGCGCTAAAGCGGACACGACCTCGCGCACGGAGGACGGACCCAGGAGCTCGCCGCCGTGCGGAACACCCACGAGCCCGGCGCGGCGCGCGATGCGGAACGCCGGGGCAAACGAGGCCGTGGAGCCCACGCGTTCATCGTTCGACAGGCCAAAACCGACGACCTCGCCCGGGCCATCCCCGGCAAACGAGGCGGCCAGGCGCGCGAGCGTGCGCGCATCCAACGGGTGCTTCATGCGCGACGCCGCTACGATCACCCCGATGTCGACGCCGGTATCGCGCGAGGCCGCTCGGGCCTCGTCGATGATGATCTCAAGCGCCGGGGTGATGCCGCCGACGTAGGGTGCGTAGGACGTGGGGTCGGCCTGAATCTCCATGCGCACCGAGCCCTCGGCGGCGTCGTCCTCGGCGGCCTCCCGGATGAGGCGGCGCATCGCGGCCTCGGAGCGCACGAGGTGACGCGCGGAATCGTAGGCGCGCTGGAAACGAAACCAGCCGCGCCCGTCGGCCGGCATGGAGGCCGCGTCGATGTGCAGCAGGTGAGGAGGCAGGCGCACACCCTGGGCTCGCGCCATGTCGATCATGGTTGAGGGTCGCATGGCACCCGTGAAATGCAGGTGCAGGTGTGCCTTGGGGAGGGTCGCGAGGTCACGCCTGCCCGGTGGGGTGGGGCGCGGGGCCGTCAGGTTAGGGACAGCGGGCGCTTCCACGGCCTAGTGCTCCCCGAGCCAGATGATGATGTCGCGGATCAGGCCGGGGCCCTCGGGCTCGTTGAGCAGCTCGTGGTAGGCGCCGTCGACGATGCGCAGGTGGATGTCGGCGTCCGGGTGCGCCGCGCGCGCCCCGCGCACGAGCTCGCGCGAACCGCGCAGGTCCGCCATCAGGTCGTGCGACCCGTGCATGACGAGTGTCGGGGTGGCCAGGCGGTAGGCGCGGGCGATCACCTCGTCGCCCTGAATGATCATGGTCGCGCCCGTCAGGATCGGCACGCCGCCCTTGTAGGTCAGCGGATCCGCGTCGAAGTCGCGCTGGACCTGCGGGTCGCGCGACAGGGGAGAGACCTCCATGTCGGAGGCGCCCTTCGCCACGACGAGGCCGGGGCGCAGTCGGGCGATCGGCAGCAGCCTGCGCGCCTGGGACGGGGAGACGTGGGGGAGGGGGCGCAGCGCGGGCGCGGACAGGAT
>CATYYP010000052.1 GCA_958415245.1 Schaalia odontolytica
ATGCCGGACGGCTCCGTCAAGCTGCGCGAGGATGGGAAGGTCCTCAAGGGCCCCAACTTCTTCCCGCCGAATGTTGCGCGCGGCCTCGGCCTGGAGACCGGGGAGAGCGCCAACGACGCGGACTAAGGTCCCTAGCACGCGCATTCGTGCCCGCCAGGTGACACAATAGACGCGGTCCACTCATAAGGAGGAAAGACATGGCACGCGTCGCAGTCATCGGCGGAGGTTACGGAGGCGTCACGGTCGCAAAGGGGCTGGACCCCATCGCGGACGTTGTCCTCATCGAACAGAAGGACCAGTTCGTCCACCACGCAGCCGCGCTGCGTGCCGCGGTCGACACCGTGTGGGAACACGCGATCTTCATGCCCTACACGAACCTGCTGCACCATGGCGAGGTCGTGCGAGGCACCGTGTCGCGTGTCGACGGCACGACCGTTCACGTTTTCGGCCACGACCCGATCGAGGCCGACTACGTCGTGTTCGCAACCGGATCGACCTATCCTTTCCCCGCGAAGTACTCCTCTTACCGCTCGTCCGTGGCGAAGGCGCGCCTCGAGCAGCTGCACGAGAACCTAGGACGGGCCCGCTCTGTGATGATCGTCGGCGGTGGCACCGTTGGTATCGAGCTGACCGGCGAACTCGCCAATGCTTTCCCCGGCCTGGACATCACGATCGTCGAGGCCTCCGATCAGATCCTGGGTACGCCCGGCTACACCGACGCGCTGCGCAACGAGATCAGTGAGCAGCTGAGCACCCTCGGCGTGCGCGTCGTGACCGGCTCTGAGCTCGCTTACCTGCCCCCGCAGAACGTCGGCGACCTCGGTCACTTCATGGTCGAAACCAAGAACGGTGACGTCGTTGAGGCCGACCTGTGGTTCCAGTGCTACGGTGCCCGCGCCAACACCGGCTTCCTGATCGGCAGCGACTACGAGTCCGTCATGAACCCGAACGGCACTATTCGTGTCGATGGCACCATGCAGGTCGTGGATCACCCCAACGTCTACGCCGTAGGCGACCTCACCGATGTGCGTGAATCGAAGCGTGCCGACGCTGCGCGCCAGCAGGCCCGCGTCGTCATCGCGAACATCACCGCCCAGATCGAAGGGGAGAAGCCCGACGCCATCTACCAGCCGACGAAGGAATGGGTGATCCTGCCCCTCGGCCCGAACATGGGTGCGTCGCAGCTGCTTGATGCGGACGGGCAGACTCGCATTCTCGGCGCGGAGCAGACCGCCGAGATCAAGGGAACCGACCTGATGGTGTCTGTTATTCGTTCGCAGCTCAACCTCCCCTGATAAAGTGCGCCGTCTCACGGTAGAATGGCTGTCATGACTGGAGATGCCCGCCGCGCGCTGACGCGCCTGCTCAACGCTTTCGAAAACCACTTCGACATCGCCCGCGATGGAGACGAGGCCGACGACGCCGCGCTCGAAGCTGCTGAGCTTGCGCTGCGCGACGCGTTCTTCACCTACGACGACATTCTTTTCACTCAGCTGGGCGTCGAATTGCCGTTCGACATTCTCGATGACTCCGAGGATGACGACGATGATTTCGACGACTCCGATGACGATGAAGAAGACGGCGACGAGGATGACGACGACTTCATCGAGGTCGACGACTGATTCGATCATCAGCTTATTTAAGTTGGGTGGGGCCCGAACCGCTTGGTTCGGGCCCCACCCATCTCAACGTGCCTCACATGATGTCGATTGCGTGGAGCGCGCCCTACTACTGAGCCACCTCGGTGAGAACCTGCCGAATGGGCGCCGGCAACGGCTCGGTGTAGTCGAGCAGCGTCTCCAGCTGGCGCAGCGTGCGCGGACCGACGAGGGCACTGGTGACACCCGGATAATCGCGCACCCATGCGAGCGCCACGTCGCCCGTTGAGCGTTCCAGTCCCGCGCCCGCGCGCGTGGCAGCCTCAATGACACCGCGCGCCGAGCCCGTCAAGTGACCCTCCACCAGATGGCGAAGATGCGGCGAAGCGGCGCGTGAGTCCGCGGGCGTCGAGTGGCGGTACTTGCCAGTCAGAACGCCGCCAGCTAGTGCGGACGCGGCGATGACGCCGACCCCGTGTTCACTCAGCTCAGCAACCGTCGCCGCCCGCGAGGTATCTGCGAGGGAGAAGGGGAACTCGACCACGGAGATCGGAGCGCCCGCTCCGAGCACGCCGCGTGTCACGGCCTCGGCAAGCTGCCAATGCGTCGCCCGCGACAGCCCCACGTAGCGCGCACGGCCAGAGCGATACGCAGCGGTCGCAGCTTCGAGAGTCTCCTCCAGTGGGACCTCCGGGCGAGGCTCCACCATCCACACGTCCACGTAGTCGGTATCCAACCGTGCGAGGGCATCATCGAGACTGCGCAGCAGATCGCCGCGCCCGGCAGCGCTCACCCACGCGCCTTCGGAGGCCCGGCGCACGCCGCCGCGCCACGTGACTGCCACGCGGTGCCGACCAACGGCTGAGATGGCTTCGGACAGGATGTCGACGGCCATGCCGTCGCCATGGGAAGCGGAACATTCCACAAGGTTGCCGCCCGCGTCGACGAAACGGCGCAGCATGTCGAGCGCTTCGGGGCCGTCAGTGTCGCGCCCCCAGGTGAGCGTGCCGATGCCGAGAGCTGACAGGTAGAGCCCGGTGCGGCCGCATTGCTTCAAGTCCATGCGTCTAGCCTAGCCGAGTCCGCGACAGCCACCGTGCATGTTGCTCGGGGAGCGGGGGAGTGGTTCCACCAAAGACCGGGCAGAGCGCACGGACTCCGCACCAGTTGCACAGGGGATTCTTGCGAGGCGCAAAGGAGTCGTTCTCAATGTCCCGCGCAATCGAGTCCCAGAGCTGGTCAATGTGACGCTCAAAGTTCGCGATGTCGCTCGCTTCAGGATCAAAGGTGATGACCTGGCCGGCCTTCAGGTAGACGAGCTGCATGCGAGAGGGCAGCACCTGCGTGCGCGCGAGAAGCAGCGCGTAGAAACGCAGCTGGTACAGGGCCTCTTCGACGTAGCGCGGGCCGGGTGCCTTCCCGGTCTTGTAGTCGACGACCCGCAGTCGTCCGTCGGGGGCACGGTCCACACGGTCGATGAAACCGAGGAGCCGCACGCCGCCGGAGGTCGTCGTCGTCACGCGCTGCTCGAGGGCTGCGGGCGCAATCCACTGAGGCTGCTCGATCGCAAAGTAACCATCGATGACCGCACGTGCCTCGTCGAGCCACGCGTCACGGTCCGCATCGTCGCTGAACAACGCGGCAACCTCCGGGTTCTTCGATGCCAGGGCCTCGTATTGGGGCTCTACCTGGCTGCGCGCGGCCTCAGGTATGCGCTGCTGCGCTGGCAAAGCGAAAAGATGTTCCAGCACCGCGTGCACGATTGTTCCCAGAGCCTTCGCGCGCGTTTCCGGTTCACGGTATCCGTCCAGGACATGAAGACGGTACTGCAGAGGGCAGCGCTCGTATTCCTTTGCTCGCGAAGCCGAGAGTGCGGGCTCCCACGTGCGCTCGGCTGCCGCAGGGGTGATCAGGTCTGTCATGAATACCACGCTAACCCCTCCCGCCCTCATCTGTGTCCTGCCATGGGCGCAGCTGGTGGCAAGCGCTATCCTTTACGTAATGACTATTCAGCGTAATACTTCAATGTCGGCCAATGATTTTGGCCAGCCCACCCGCCGAGGCGTCCTTTCCGAGGGCGATCGCGTGCAGGTTCGCGACCCCAAGGGACGCTTTCACCAAGTGATTCTCGTGAGCGGTGGCCGTTTCCAATCCAACCGCGGCGGATTCAACCACAACGATGTCATTGGCCGTCCCGACGGCCAGGTGATCGTCACGGAGGAAGGCCGCCAGTTCCAGATCCTGCGTCCGCTCCAGGTCGACTACGTCATGTCGATGCCCCGCGGCGCCGCCGTCGTCTACCCAAAGGACGCAGGGGTCATCACCCACATGGGGGATATTTTCCCCGGTGCGACTGTCGTCGAGGCGGGCGCTGGCTCGGGTGCCCTGTCCATGGCGCTCCTTGATGCGGTCGGCCCTCAGGGGCGTCTCATCTCCGTTGAGCGTCGCCAGGACTTCGCCGACATTGCCGCCGCCAACGTCGACCTGTGGTTCGGCCGCCGCCACCCCGCATGGGACCTGCGCGTCGGTGACGTCGACGAGGTGCTGTGGTCGGCCGAAGAAGGTAGCGTCGACCGGGTCGTGCTCGACATGCTTGCTCCCTGGGAGAACATCGAGGCCATCACCCATGCGCTGATTCCGGGCGGCGTGCTCGTGTGCTACGTCGCGACCGTCACGCAGATGTCACGTCTTGTTGAGGATCTGCGCGCCTCCGAGCGTTTCACTGACCCTATCGCCTGGGAGGACATGCGCCGCGAGTGGCACCTCGACGGCCTGGCCGTGCGCCCCGAGCACCGCATGGTGGCTCACACCGGTTTCCTGGTGGTCACCCGGCTCCTCGCACCGGGCGTTGCGCCGCAGGAACGTTCAACGCGTCCGGCAAAGGCGGCTGAAGGCCAGGGCGGCGCGTGGGACGACGAGCAGGACTGGTCGCTGGAGAAGGTCGGTCAGCGCGTGAACTCCGAGAAGAAGGTGCGCAAGGTCCGCCGCGACGTCGTCGCGCAGGCCGACACGTGGGCGTCGGAGGGACGTGAGGCAGCAGCTGATGAGTGAGGTCGAAGCCCGTCAGGCTCTCGAACGACGCCTGATATCTCTGGAGGAAAAGAACGGCCGCCTCACCACCGCGCTGACGACTGCGCGCACCGAGTTGATTCGGCTCCAGGGCGAGCTGGCGGACGTGTCGCGTCCTCCGCAGACTCTGGCGACGTTTGTACGGGCGTTTCCCGCGTCCCGTCAAATCGAGGTCGTCACGGGCGGTAAGCGCATGCGTGTCGCCGTCACCCCGAAGCTCGATGTCACTGACCTGTCGTACGGGCAGTGGGTGCGTCTCGACGACACGATGATCGCCGTGGCAGCGGATGACTTCCCGCGCAGCGGGCAGGTCGTGTCCGTGCTCGAGCTCGTCGGCGCCGACCGTGTGCTCGTGGCGACGGAAGGCGGAGCGGAGACCCTGCTCGAGTTGGCCGGCCCTCTACGCCACGGAAACCTGCGCCCCGGCGACTCCCTCGTCGTGGACGCCCGCTCGGGCATCGCCTTCGAGCGCATCGTGCGCGAGGATGTCGAGCAGCTGCTCACCCCCGAGGTTCCTGACGTCACGTACGAGGATATCGGTGGTCTCGACGATCAGATTGCGCAGGTGCGCGACTCGATTGAGATGCCGTTTAATCATCCTGAGTTGTACCGCCAGTTTGGCCTGCGCCCGCCCAAGGGCATTCTCTTGTATGGGCCTCCAGGCTCGGGCAAGACCCTGATCGCGAAGGCCGTTGCCAACTCGCTGTCGAAGCGTGGGGGCGCATCGACGTTCTTCCTGTCGATCAAGGGCCCCGAACTGCTGAACAAGTTCGTCGGCGAAACCGAGCGCCAGATTCGCGCCATTTTCGCTCGTGCGCGAACCCTCGCAGCCGGCGACACCCCCGTCGTCATCTTCTTCGATGAGATGGAGGCCCTGTTCCGCACGCGTGGCACGGGCGTGTCCTCAGACGTCGAAACGATGATCGTTCCGCAGTTGCTCGCCGAGATGGACGGTGTCGAATCCCTCGACAACGTCGTGATCATCGGCGCATCGAACCGCGCGGACATGATCGACCCGGCCGTGTTGCGCCCGGGGCGCCTCGATGTGCGTATCCGCGTGGATCGCCCTGACCGCGCGGGCGCCCTCGACATCTTCTCGAAGTATCTGACGCCCCAGGTGCCGATCCATGCCTCAGAAATCGAGCGTTTCGGCGGCATCAACGAGGCCGTGGCGGGCATGAGCGAACGCGCTGTCGACGCGCTCTACGCGCGCAATGAGACGACGGCGCTCTTCCTCGCAACCCTGGTGAATGGCGACCACAAGCGCATCTACCTGTCCGACCTCGCGTCCGGCGCACTCATCGCCGGCATCGTCGAACGCGCAAAAAAGTACGCGATCAAGGACGCGCTGACGGGCGCCTCGTCCGGCCTGAGTATGGATCATCTGCTGCGCGGGGTGCACGAGGAGATGAACGAGTCGCTCGAACTGGCTGCCACTTCCTCGCCGGAAGACTGGGCTCGTACGAGCGGTCTGGCTCCTGAAATCGTCAGCGTGAAGCCGATTGGAACGGTGAAATGAGCAGCGAACGCATTATTGGTACCGAAACCGAGTACGGGGTGTACCGTCCCGGCGACGCGTGGGCGAACCCGATCGCCCTGTCGACAAAGGTCGTCACCACGTACGGCGAGATCAGCCGCGAGGGCACGCCGGCCCAGGGCGCGGGCGTCGTCCGCTGGGACTACACGGGGGAGGACCCGCTCAACGATCTGCGTGGTATGCGCATGTCTCGTGCTGCGGCAGACCCGTCTTTGCTCACTGACGATCCGTACCATCTCGCGCCGTCCGGTGGTTCGGAGCGCGTTGCTCGGCCGACTCCCGAAGAACTCGCCCTTCCGGCGGCGACGACCGCCGTCCTCACGAATGGCGCACGCCTGTACGTCGACCACGCGCACCCCGAGTATTCCGCGCCCGAGACGATCGGTGCGCGCGATGCGCTCCTGTGGGACCGTGCTGGCGAGGTGATCGCCCAGCGTGTCATGGCACGCCTGGAAGAAGTGGGCGAAGAACCTATCGTCCTCGTTAAGAACAACACCGACGGCAAGGGTGCTGCCTACGGTACCCACGAGAACTACCAGATGCCTCGCATCACCGACCTCGATGCGATCGTCCGCGGTCTCACGCCCTTCATGGTGACGCGCCCCGTCATCTGCGGTGCCGGCCGCGTGGGACGCGGGCAAAAGAGCGAAGTGCCGGGCTTCCAGATGTCTCAGCGCGCCGACTTTGTGGAGAACGAAGTCGGACTGGAGACCACTTTCAACCGCCCGATCATCAACACGCGCGATGAGCCACATGCGAATCCGGCTCAGTTCCGCCGACTCCACGTTATCGGCGGCGACGGCAACATGTTCGACGTTTCGGCCTTCCTGCGTTTTGGCACCACGTCGCTCGTCCTGTGGGCAATCGAGCAGGGCACCGACCTACGCTGGGATTCGATCGTCATGGACGATCCCGTGCAGGAAACCTGGAACGTGTCGCACCATACCGACCTCGACTACAAGGTGACCACCGCGGGCGGCGCCTACACGGCGGCAGAGCTCCAGCAGGTTTACTTGGATCTGGTTCTCGACACTTTTGAGGAGACGGGAACGACGCCCACGCAGGCCGATCAGGAGATCCTTACGCTGTGGCAGTCAGTGCTAGATCGCATGCGTGCCGACCTCTTCTCGGTGGCCACCGAGGTCGAATGGGTGGGCAAGTACCAGCTCGTCAAGAGGCAGAAGGAACGCGCCGGGCTCGAATGGACCGATCCGCGCCTGGCCGCCATCGACCTGCAGTGGGCAGACCTGCGTCCCAGCCACGGCCTCGTCTATCGACTAGCGAAGGCTGGCATGGTCACGCGCCTCGTGTCCGACGAGGAGGTCGAGCGCGCCGCAGACGTGGCGCCCACGAACACCCGTGCACACGTGCGTGGTTGGGCAGTTGCCAATCGGCCCGACCTCGTGAAGGCGTCATGGTCCTCGCTCGTCCTTGACCCAGGCGAGGGTGACCTCGTCCGATTCCCGATCGCCGACGCGCGTGATACCTCTACACGATAAAGAACGACAGAAAGAAGAGTAGTAATGTCGAATCAGATTTTCGCAGGCGGCCCGACCCCCGAAGACGACGCGATCGAGGCGGCCGGCCAGGTTCAGGCGCGCACCTCATCGATCGACTCCCTCCTCGACGAGATTGACTCCGTTCTCGAAACCAACGCCGAGGCGTTCGTCCAGGGCTTCGTCCAGAAGGGCGGCCAGTGACGTGAGGCGTCGAGTTTTCGGCATCGAAACGGAGTACGGGCTCACGGCCGCGTCCCCGAGCGGGGGCGCCCCGATGGATGCCGAGCACGCCGCTCGCCAGCTGTTCGAGCCACTCCTGCATCAGGGGCGCTCCTCGAACCTGTTCCTACGTAACGGCGGGCGCCTCTACCTGGACGTCGGCGCTCATCCCGAGTACGCGACTGCCGAGTGCGATCGTCTTGAGGATTTGCTCGAGCAGGATCGCGCCGGTGCCTCCATGCTTGCGGATTTGGCAGTTCAGGCAGACGAGGCCCTCTCCGAGCTCGGCTCAGACCTGCACCTGCACCTGTTCCGAAACAACCTGGACTCGCAGGGCAACTCCTACGGTTGCCACGAAAACTATCTTCTCCATCGGCGCCGCGATTTCCGTCAGGTCGCCGATGCGCTCGTCGCATTCTTCGTAACGCGCCAGATTCTCGTCGGTAACGGATGGATCAACACCGCTGCGGCAACGCCGCGCCTCCAGTTCTCCCAGCGCGCCGATCAGATGTGGGACGCAGTGTCCTCGGCGACCACACGCTCGCGTCCGATCATCAACACGCGCGACGAGGCCTTGGCTGATTCAGGCGCATATCGACGCATGCACGTCATCGTCGGCGACACGAACGTCGCCGAGCCGACAACCGCGCTCAAGGTCGGTATGACCGAGCTCCTCATCCACGCGATCGAAGACGGTCTGCAGATCGAAGACCTGGCGCTCGCTGACCCGATGCGCGCGATCCGCGAGGTCAACTCCGACCTGTCCGGCTCGGCCCCCCTCGAGCTGGCCAACGGGCGCACGACGAGCGCCGTCGCACTGCAACGAGAGATCCGTGAGCGTGTGCTCGCCCGTATCCCCGTCGCGGAGCTGGATCCGATGCGCACCTACGTCGTCGACCTGTGGGGTAGGGGCATCGATGCCATCGCCAGCGGCGACTGGAGCACCATCGACACCGAGCTTGACATCGCGATCAAGCACAAGCTTCTCACGTCGTACTGCGCGCGCAGTGGGGCGAGCCTCGCTGATCCGCGCGTGGCTCGACTCGAGCTGTCGTACTCCGATATCACCGCCGATGGCCTGTGGGAGCGAATGGAACGCGCCGGACTCATGCGACGACTCACGACCGTCGACGGTGTCCGTCGCGCGCAGACGATCGCGCCTACGACGACCCGCGCTCACCTGCGCGGACGTATCATCGCAGCCGCCGAAGACGCCCGCGCCGACCTGAGCGTCGACTGGGTGCACGTGCGTCTCGATGAATCGTCGACGATTCCGTTGTCCCTGCAGGATCCGTTAGCCACAACCGACCCGCGTGTTGACGCGCTCATCGCGCAGATCGACTCTCAGTCTCCTACGATTCCCGCATGAGCCCCGAGTCGTCGTCCCCTGATTCCCGCGCCGTCAGCCGCGCGCGCGGGTCTTCTCAGCGCGCGGCTGCGCGTGCACAGC
>CATYYP010000053.1 GCA_958415245.1 Schaalia odontolytica
TGGCGGTTTCATTTGGGCGCGAAAAAGTTCGCCCCACGGCCCTGTGTCATCGCGAAAGCGCGAAAAAGTTCGCCCTGCGTGCTCAAAACACCCCAAATTCGGCGTTTTTGTGCTTGCTGGGCGAGTTTTTTCGCGGAAGAGCCGCTGGAGGGGCGGTGTTGGGCGAGTTTTTTCGCGCGAACCGGTTACGCCTAAGTGTCGTAGGTGTCGCGGTGCACTTCAGGCTGACTGCGGTGGGGGTTTGCGCCATGCGAAGCCCTCTGGCGGCGTGTCGCCGGCGTGTCGGAGGCTTGGATGGCGCAATTCCCCCGGTTGGTGGTGGCGCGGCCGCGCCTCGAGGTGGTGTGGCCGCCAAAGTGCAGACCCATTGGGTGAAAAACGGCGAAAAAGGGCCGTTTTGGCTGAATGGGTCTGCACTTTGGCGTATTCGGTGTCGAGCGTGGTGTGTCGTTCGCACGCGAACCCGCTATTGCGAGCCTAAACCCGCTATATCGCACGTAAACCCGCTATTGAGAGCGTGGGCGGGGCTGCCCAGGCTCGTATTAGCGGGTTAACGTGCGGATTAGAGGTCCCACGTGCGGATTGGAGGGCCCGCGTGCGAGGTGTCGGGCACCCGAGCGACGCAGCCCTGGACGTCATCGCTGACAATCGGGGTGAGTGCCCCGGCAAAACGCCCAACTGGGACGCACCCAAGCAACGCCTCGAACTGCTGCTCAGGACATAACCCGTCTTGCAGCCACCCCTAGAATCCGGCCTCTCCCTCCTCGAACGGGGGTGTGATAGTTCCGTGTCGGTCGATAAATCGCGCAGGCTTCAACGGTGCGTCTCGAACGACATTGAGGAGCCGGTTGAAGGTTTCCATCGCGGCTTGACGGTTGGAGGGAACGAACTCCAGAGCGGACGCGTACGGACTGATCTCATGACCCTGACCTGACAGGGCGTTAGCCAAGCTTGCTAGCGGGTTGGCTCGTGTACCTTCTTCAATAGCTCTCACGATCCAGGAGCGACATTCGTTGACATCGTCAGCCCAGGTACGGAATACCTGCCCGGTGAGTTCTTGGTGCCAGGAGTAGTCGTCCGAACTGCTGGTTAGTGTCCATCCCGGCCACAGCGCATCGAAATCCTCCAGGTGCATGTCTCTGTCCTGGAGTGACCACCAACGCAATGAGCGTGCTTGGTAGTCCACGAATATCCCGGTTGTTGGAACATGGTCATCCATGGTCTGCTTCCACGCATCCGATTCATCCGGTAGCCGGGAGGCGACCTCGCGAGCCAAAGCCAGGAAATTCTCGGGACCGCATCCAGTAAGATCATCCAGGAAGCCGTAGGCGCGCCAGGTGACCAAGGTGCCGTCTGCCATGCGCACGGTGATGGGATCAACTCCGTGCCACTCATCCCATGGCTCTAGACTGGGCGCGCGATCACACGGCAAACGATCAGAACGGTGTGTGAAGATGATGGCCGGATCGACGCCCGCAGCCCGAAGAGTTCCACGGGTTCCTTCGGCTGACCAGACGGCCGTCCACCCAGGCCAGGTGTGCTCAACGAGGTAGTTGATAAGTCGAGGCATGTAGAGTGCCTCACTCTCCTCTGCCCACACCACCAGTTTCCTAGTTTCGTCGATCAGAAGTGTGCCCTCAATCCACGTCGCCCCCGTCCAAGCATGCGGATCATCAATACGCATCGGAGACATACAACGCACACGCTCATAGGTGGCTTCCATACCGTCGATCGCAATGTCCAGTCCGACCGTTTGGGCCGCCGAGTGGTTGTAGTAGATCTCCCAACCAGAGTAAGTCTTAAGCAAAACACCTAACCGGGAACCCATCGTGATACCTCCAATCGGGAGAACAATTTGTCCGACACTATACGTTCCTGAACATCCTTGCTAGCCGGTGGTGCGCTCGATCAGGGTCGCGCACGCACTGGCCTGGCCACCTGCGCCACTACCACACAAATCGCTTACAGCCCATGACACTGCCGACCAACATTGGTCAGACACCCGCAAACGAAAAGACTCCGGACTTATCAAATCCGGAGTCAAAATGGAGCGGGCGACGGGAATCGAACCCGCCTCTGAAGCTTGGGAAGCTTCCATTCTACCGATGAACTACGCCCGCAATTCATCGTCCCGAAGGAATCGACCCGTCGATCATATCGTCACGCCGGATGGCCGCGCAACCGGCGTTGGTTGGGCATGTGCGGGAGTGTTGGGCGGAGGGAGCGGTCATAAGTCGTGATGGAGCTGGGCGGACTGCGTGGGTGGCGGCACAGCCAGGCATCCTGTCACACCACCACCGGTACGCGCCCGCGCGCCCGATACACTGGGTTCGCCTGACTGATTGGAGTTCCCATGCCTCGTCCCGTGGTGGCGGCCGCGATTGTCGATTCCTTGAGTGAGCCCACGATGCTGCTCGCCTGTTCGCGCGCCTATCCGCAGGAGTTGCGCGGCCAGTTCGAGCTGCCCGGCGGCAAGGTTGAGGAAGGCGAGGATCCAACAGTCGCCCTCGAGCGAGAGATCGCGGAAGAACTTGGCGCCCACCTCATCGTCGGTGATCGAGTGTGCCCGGAGGAAGGGCAGTGGTGGCCGGTCCTTGGCGGACGCGTTATGGGCGTGTGGCTCGCTGAGGTTGCACCGAACTCGCAAGAGCCGCGCGTGGGTGCGTCGCACCTTGAGGCCAGGTGGGTGCCCCTCGCGGACCTCGCCGCGCTTCCGTGGATTGTCGCTGACCTGCCGATCGTCGAGGCCGTGGTCGCCCGCTGCGCTCGCTGACGTCTGCGCGCTCTCCCATTTGACGACACATAGGGGCGGAGTGTCAGAATAGGTGTATGCCGAAGATTATTGGCGAGTCCCTCGCCTCTCACCGCGAGCTGACTCGTACGCGCCTGTTTGAGGCGCTCGGGTCGCTGATGGCCGAGCAGGCCTTCGAGTCGATCACCATGAGTCAGATCGCTGAGCGCGCGGGCGTCGGGCGCACCGCGGTCTACAACCATTTCGCGGACAAGGAAGTGCTCCTGCTTGCCTACATGCGGCAGGTGACCGAGGAGTTCACGCGGGTGCTGACGGCGCGTCTCGAGTCTGAGCCGGATCCGCTCATGCGTCTGCGCCTCTACATCCGCGCGCACCTGCAGATGATTGGCCGCTACCACGTCAAGGCCGGCACGGGCCTGCGTCGTCAGATGTCGGGCCAGGGTGCCTCGCATCTGCATGATCATGCGGGGCTCGTCGGCGAGCTCCTCATTGGGATCCTCGACGAGGCCATGGAGCGCGGGCTGATCGTCGAGCAGAACACGCTGGGTGCGGTGCACCTGATTCATGCGACGCTGCAGGGGCAGCGTCTGCCTCAGGATCCGGCGCATCGTGAGTCTGCGCTGCTTCTGGTCGAGACCTTCATCTTGCGAGGCTTGGGCGCCTCGGAGGAGAATGTGTGTCAGGTCACCGCTTCCTCTCTCGCTTTGGGGGAATAGAGGACGCGTCGCGCCCGTTGAATTAGACAGTTCACGCGAGGCCCCACGGGCCCGCCCCAACGACCGTCGGACAAGCCGGCGATAACAGGAGAAACATGGCTACCGTTACCCTCACGCAGGAGAACTTCGAGCAGACCGTGTCCGCCGGCGGCATCGTCCTGGTGGATTTCTGGGCGACCTGGTGCGGCCCGTGCCGTCAGTTCGGCCCCATCTTCGAAGAGGCTTCCGAGAAGTACCCGGACATCGTGTTCGGCAAGATCGACACGGACGACCAGCAGCAGCTGGCGATGGCCGCTCAGATCACCTCGATCCCGACCCTCATGGTCTTCCGTGACGGCATCGTTGTGTTCCGCCAGTCCGGCGCGCTGCCGCTGTCCGCTCTCGAGGACCTGATTTCTCAGGTCCAGAACCTCGATATGGATGAGGTTCGCAAGCAGATCGCCGAGATGGAGGCGAAGGAATCTGCCGAGTGATCAGCTCGTAACAAGGCCCCGAGGCATGTTGCCTCGGGGCCTTTTCGTTTGTGGTGGCGGCACGATCGCACGGGTGTCGTGCCGGGAGATGGGTGATGAGTGCGTAGGTCGCGCCGCTCGGAAGGTGTTTAGCGCGTAGCTTGCGCCGGTCGGCGGGTGATCAGTTCGTAGTCGGCGTGGTCGCCCACCATGAACGAGTAGTCGCCGACGATCTCGAATCCGTGGCGCGCGTAGAAGCGTTGCGCCCCGTAGTTTTCGCTCCACACGCCGATCCACAGGGTGCGTGGTCCGTCGCGTTCGAGCCACTCGAGCGCCGTGTTGAGCAGGAGCGTCCCGCGGCCGCCGCCCTGGTGGTCCTGCAGGATGTAGAGGCGCTGGATTTCCCCGTCGCCTGGCGCGACGTCCGGGTGGGGCAGGTGCGCAGGGCATGCGGTCACGTAGCCGATTGGGGTCTGGGGCGTGGACGAGGCCGGGGCCTCGTTGCTCGGATCCTCGAAGAGGAGCCACGTCGCCCGGTGTGGATCCTCGAGTTCGGCGCGCAGGACGTCGGGTGCGTAGGCCTCGTCCAGGAAAGTGTCAAGGTCGGCGGGATCGTAGAGGTGGCCGAAAGTCTGCGTGAAGCAGGTGCGCGAGAGGGCGGAGAGCGGCTCGGCGTCTGCGGGGGTGGCGCGGCGGATCATGGCTGCCTTTCGTCGGTTCAGCACCCATCGTAGGGGCGAGGACGTGAGCGGCCCAGCCGGCGGGACAATCCCTGAGAAAACCCTGAAAAGACGGGGATAGCGTTGCTGCGTGAATGAGGCGCACCTTACAATTAGGCAACGCCGTTCATCGAAGGAGACGCACGTGGCACACAAGACCCGCACCGCCCAGGTACTCGATATTGTCAAGGTTCTCGCCTGGGTAGTCATCGCTGTGGCCTTGGTGAAGTTCGCCTTCTTCCCCGCCGTTCAAGAGGATGAGGGCAGTGACGGGATGGACCCGGGCGGCAACTTTGGGCAGATGACAATCCCCGTGGGCCGCGCGGACATCACGAACACCGTGAGCGTGACGGGGACGATCCAGGCCGACGAGCCGGTTGTGGCCCGAGCGACTCTGGACGGAAACGTCGTGCGTACCTTCGTCAACGACGGCGACAAGATTGCCAAGGGCGACGCCATCGTGCAGATCCGCAAGGAGTTCCCCGGCGAGACCCGCCAGGTCACCGACGAGGAAGGCAACGTGAGCGTCGAGACCTCCGAGCCGACCTACAAGTACGAAACCGTCGTCTCGCCCGGTGATGGAACGGTGTCGACGGGCGTTCTCGTCGGCCAGCAGTTCGCGATCGGCGACACGGTTGCGACGATTGCGCCCGCGACCTTCTCCGCGGTTGCTTCCCTGAGCGCGGACCAGATGTACCGCCTGCAGGACGCTCCTTCGACGGCGACCGTCACCATTAAGAACGGACCCGCTCCCTTCGAGTGCACGGGTGTCAAGCTGGTGAGCCCGACCGGCAAGGCCCAGGACCCCAAGGCGAACGCCGGCTCCGGCAACGGCGCCTCGTCCTCGACGGACCTGAAGGCCCGCTGCGCGATCCCCTCTGACCAGACGGTGTTCGCTGGCCTGCAGGTAACCCTCGAGATGACGGCGGGTTCGGCGACGGGAGTCCTCGCGGTACCGATCTCCGCGGTCGAGGGCCGCTACCAGTCCGGCTCCGTCTACCTGCCGACCGACGACCCCACCAAGCCTGAGAAGCGCGCCGTCACTCTGGGCATCACGGACGGCAAGATGGTCGAGGTCAAGGAGGGCCTCACGGAGGGCGAGGAGATCCTCGAGTTCACCCCGACCTCGAACAAGGAAGATCAGGACTACCAGGACGGTCCCTACGGCGGCAGGGACTCCGGCATGGGCGTTGGCTCGGGCGACTCGGCGGGCACGCAATGAGTCTCGTGTGCCTGCGGGATGTGACCCGCACGGTGACCCTGCCTGACGGGGACGACTTGCACATTCTGCGCGGCGTCAACCTGGACGTTGCGGAGGGTGAGCACGTGTCGATCGTGGGCCGCTCGGGCACGGGTAAGTCCACGATGCTCAACATCATCGGCCTGCTGGATGCCCCCACCTCGGGCACGTACGAGCTGGACGGCGTGGACACCACGCGCCTGGGGGAGGGGCGCCGCGCGCGGATGCGCGGTGAAGATTTCGGCTTCGTGTTCCAGCAGTTCAACATCTTTTCGGCGCGCACGGCCGCCGAAAACGTCGAGGTTCCGCTCCTGTACGCGCCGGGTCCGCAGCTGTTGCGCAGACGCTCGATCGCCCTCGACATGCTTGAGCGCGTGGGCCTGGGCGAGCGCGCTGACTCCTATCCGGGCGAGATGAGTGGCGGCGAGCAGCAGCGCATCGCGATCGCGCGCGCCCTCGTGCGCCGCCCGCGCGTGATCCTTGCTGACGAACCGACGGGTGCCCTCGACCCGGACACGGGCGGCGTCGTCATGGCCCTCCTCGAGGAGGTCGCCCGCGAGTCCAACGCCGCCCTCATCGTCATCACGCACGACATGGCGGTGGCCGCGCGTGCGCAGCGCGCCTACGAGCTCTACGACGGCACGCTGCACGAGGTCGAGGACGCTGCGGCTCTCACGCACCGCGCGGAGGCAGGGCACTCGGGAGACGAGGCCGGGGCCGGGCAGGAGGGTGAGCAGTGAACGCCGTTAGTCAGATCCTGGGCGCGCTCATCGAGGCCTGGGGCGAGGTCAAGGTCCAGAAGGCGCGCGTCGTCCTGTCCCTCGTGGGCGTGGTCGCAGCCGTGGCCGCCATGACGATCGTTATCGCGCTCGGCGACCTGCTCCTGCAGTCCTCGCGAGAGCTGGCGGAACTCTACGAGGGGCGTTCCGTCACCCTGCGCCTGACCCCCGAAAGCTCCTCGAACGGCTCGGAAGGGCCGGAGGCCGGCGGCCCCTATCAGGATGCGTCCGATCCTGCCTCGTCGGGCGGTGAGCAGACCGCGAAGCGCCCCGACGAGAAGGACACGCTCGGCGAGGCCATGGCCACCCTGGCCGAACGCACGGACATCCGCTACTGGTCGCGCTTTTCCAGCGGGGGTGGTGAGATCATCGAAACTCGCCAGGCCAGGGCCAGTGGACAATTCCGCGGCTACCCCCTGACGAAGATCGGCGACATGATCGACGGCGTCGCGTTCCAGGGCGTGGACCCCTCGTACGCGGTCATCTACCGCACCCGCATGCTCGCGGGACGCTGGGTGGTCAGTAGCGATGCTGACCAGCGCCTGATTCCCGTCGTCATCTCGCAGTCCCTCTGGGATCAGCTGGGGCGTGCCCCCATCGACCAGGTGCCGATCGTTCTGCACACGAGCGACGGCGTCGCGATGCGCGTCGTCGGCGTCACCAAGTCGAAGAGCTCCTACGACATGCCGACCGTGTTCGCGCACTACGACGCGGCGCGCGTGTCCTTCCCGCAGATGACCTCCCAGGCCATGATCGCCTGGGTGGGCACCGAGAACGCCGACCAGGCTCGCGAGACCCTGCCGCGCGCCCTGGCCTCGATCCTCGGCGAGGGGTGGAAGGTCTCCGTCTCCGGCGGCGAACATGAGGATATCGGCGAGGAGCAGCTCGGCACCATCTCCAACGTCATCATGGTCATCGGCGGCATCATCGTGTTGCTGGGCGCCCTCGGCCTGCTGAACGTCGCGATCGTGACCGTGCGCCAGCGCGTGCGCGAGATCGGCATCCGCCGGGCCGTCGGCGCCTCCGCCGCGCGCGTCTTCTTCGCGGTCTTCATGGAGTCGGTCGTCGCGACCTTCGTCGCGGGCGTCATCGGCGTCGGCATCGCGGTCGTCGTCGTCCGATTCCTGCCCCTGGAGGCGCTCAACATCACCCTCAGCGACACCCCGGCCTTCCCCGCCGGCGCCGCCATCGCCGGCGTCGCCATCTCCACGAGCATCGGCGCCCTGTGCGGCATCATCCCGGCGCTCGCGGCCGTGCGCATCAAGCCGATCGACGCGATCCGCTACTGATTCATCGACGAGGCCGTGGGGGCCTCCCGGGTCCGCGCGTGGCGGGCGCGGGGTGCCCCGGCCTCGTCCTATGAGTGTTAGTGGGGGAGCGTGACGCGCTTGGTGTCCTCGTTGTAGACGATCATGCCGTCCTTCAGGAGCGCCCGGTAGACGCGGGTGGGCTGGTAGCGGTCGCCCCCGTCGATGCGGGCGGCGTCGAGGACTTTGCGCTTAGTGAGGCCGTCCGTGCCCTCGAAGTGGGCGGTGCGCAGTGCTTTCATGATGCGTCCGCGCGCCTGGCGGTCGGTGCCCGCGTAGGGCTGGGGCGTGGGACGCTTTTCGTCCTTCGGGTGTCCGGCCAGTGCCCACGCGCAGTGTTTGTGGATCGTGCATTCGTCGCAGGAAGGACTGAGCTGCGTGCAGACCAGGGCTCCGAATTCCATGAGAGACAAACTCACCTCGGCCGCGTGGTGCCCGTCTTCGGGCAAAATTGCGTCGGCCCGCATCGTTTCCGCTTTCGAGGGCGTGGTGTGGGGAGGAAACTCTCGGCCGTCTAGAAATCTGACCAGCACGCGACGGACGTTCGTGTCCAGGACCGGCACGCGGATTCCGTGGCGGAACGCGAGCAGCGCGGATGCGGTGTAGGTGCCGACGCCCGGCAGGAGCGTCAGCTCCTTGAGAGAGAGGGGGATCTCTCCGCCGTGCTTCTCGACGATCGCGGCCGCGCAGGCCTTGAGGCGCAGGGCGCGGGAGGGGTATCCGAGGTTTGCCCAGGCAACAATGATGTCGGCGGAGGAAGCGGCCGCCACGTCCGCCGGTGTGGGCCAGCGTTCCATCCATTCGAGCCAGATCGGCTGGACGCGTGCGATGGGCGTCTGCTGGCTCATGATCTCAAAGACGAGGGTCCCCCAGTCAGAGACGTCGGCTGCGCGCATTGGTAGGTCGCGCTTGTGCGTCGCGAACCAATGGGGCAGGTCGCAGTGGAGCGCCCGGGTGGCCTCCGCCGTTGGATTTATGAACACTCAGTCAGTCTATGGAACAAAACTTCATCGTGACGAACGAAAGGAATTAACCTGTGATCCGTAACATAAAGGGGGGGATGTTGTACAAAATCGAAAGAGCTCGCAGCTTTGATCGTTCTGCCACAACATGCTTCTGTGGGGCCCGGCATCATGCCGGACCCCACCCCTTTTGTGGACCAGGGAGGGGCGCTCCGGGATTAATCAGGGGTGGGTTGGGGTGGACCGGTTACCACTGAATGCCGACCACACGCTACCCTGTACCCGTCAGGCCAATTCGGCCCCCACGTCTATCGAAAGGCTTTCCCATGACGACGCCCGATCC
>CATYYP010000054.1 GCA_958415245.1 Schaalia odontolytica
CGCCCACGATGATCGGAAACCCCGTCGCGATGATCACCGAGGACTTTCCGACGCTGTGGCGCGATGCCTGTGCCCTACTGACCGAGAACGGCTACCGCGGTTTCGCGAACTTCGACGTGAAGATCGATCCCCGGGACGGGCGAGCGCTCTTCTTCGAGGTGAATCCGCGCATCGGCCGAAACAACTGGTACATGGCCGCCGCCGGTGCGAACCCGATGATCCCGATGGTCGAGGACCTTATTGACGGCAAGGCCTGCGAGCAGACCCAAGCGACCGACGAGATTCTCTACACCCTCGTGTCGGACTCCCTGCTGCTGCACTACATCACTGATGAGGATCTGCGTGCGCGCGTCAAGCGCATCATCCGCGAGGGGCGTCGTTTCGACCTGCTGCTCAACCCTACCGAGAAGGACCTGCGCCGCAACCTCACCGTGTGGCTCCAGAAGCAGAACCACAGGCGTAAATTCGCCCGGTACTACCCGGAGCCGACGGAGACGTCGTACTGACTCTCACCGCCCTGGCCCGCCCCGGCCTCGTCGGTGGGGGAGAAGCCCCTGATAGACTGACTTCCTACGCGACCGATATTTCCGACCAACGAGGACACCATGACGACAACCGCACTCGTGCCCATTTCTCAGGAAGACAAGATCGCCGCGGTCTCTGGCTTCCAGGACCGCTCCCTGCCCATCGAACAGACGTGCGTGTGGGAGGCTTTCGAGGAATCCCAAGGCCACGGAGTGTGGGGACGCTACGCCTGGTGCGAGGACGATTCCAAGATCGCGTTCATCACCCTGTACAAGTATTCGGTGCGCGGCGTCCACTACCTGTGGGCCAAGTGGGGACCCGCGTGGGTCAAGGAAGCCTCCCCGGAGCGTGAGGCCGCTCTGCGAGCGGACCTTGTGCGCGAGATTAAGGCAAAGGATAAGACCGTCGCCTTCGTGCGCCTGCACGCCATCTACCAGCACCCCGACCTGTGCATGCCACTGCAGACGATCTCCTACGACCGCACCGTCGTCATCGACACCTCCGGCAAGACCGAGGAGGCGATCCTCGCCGCCATGCCCAAGGCGGGTAAGCGTTCGATCCGCTCCGGCCTGAAGAAGGGCAAGGCCGAGGGCGTGACCTTCCACGAGGACACCGCTAACGCCGAGGCCGTCATCGACGAGTACTACGCCGTCATGGAAGAGACCGCTAAGCGTGACGGCTTCCGCCCTCACCCCAAGGAGTACTACCTCAGCCTGCTTCAGACGCTGGGCCCGAAGCACGCGCGCATCTTCTCGATGCGTGACGCCGACGGCAACATCCTGTGCTGGGACTTCTGCCTCGTCGAAGGAATCCGGGCGCAGGCCGAGTACGGCGCCTCCACCGAGGCCGGCCGTCGCCTGCGTCAGCCCCCGGTCCTGGACTTCCTGGCGGCCGAATTCCTCGCCCGCGACGGCGTGCGCGAATTCGACCTCATGGGCGCGCACTCGCCGCGTTGCCCCGATCTGTACAGCGTCGGCAAGTACAAGAGTGCCTTCGCCACGCACTTCACAGACGTGCCCGGTGGCTGGGACATGCCCATCAAGAAGGCCACCTACCGTGCCCTGAGCGCCGCGAAGGCCGTGAAGGACTGGCGCGCCCGCTCCTGAAGCGTTCGCGCCACGGGGCTAGAATTCAATTCGCAACACAATCTCGCGTATCTAACGAAACTAGGAGACACAGTGCCCGATATCTCGCTCGTCATTGACGGACACGAACAGACCGTACCGGCGGGGACCACGGGCACAACGTGGTTCGAAAAGTCGCGCGACGTCGTCGCCATCAAGGTCGACGGCACACCGCGTGACCTCGAGACGCCTTTTGAAGCAGGAACGACCGTCGAGGCCATCACCCTGGCCAGCGAAGACGGCCTGAACATCCTGCGCCACAGTGCCACGCACGTGCTCGCGCAGGCGGTCCAGGACGTCTTCCCGGACGTCAACCTCGGCATCGGCCCTTTCATCACCGACGGCTTCTACTACGACTTCGGCAACATCGACGCGGTGACCCCCGAGCTGCTGCGCGACCTCGAGAAGCGCATGAAGCGCATCATCAAGGAAGGCCAGCGCTTCGTGCGCCGCGAGATTTCCGAGGAGCGGGCTGTCGTCGAGCTTGCTGAGCAGCCCTACAAGCTCGAGCTCGTCACCACGAAGGGTAAGGGCGCCGAGGGTGCTTCCGTCGAGGTCGGCGGCGGCACGCTCACCATGTACGACAACGTCCGCCGCGACGGCTCCGTCGCGTGGAAGGACCTGTGCCGCGGTCCGCACCTGCCCTCCACCAAGCTCATCGGTAACGGCTTCGCGCTGACCAAGGCCTCGGCCGCCTACTGGAAGGGCGATCAGTCGAACGATCAGCTCCAGCGTATCTATGGCACCGCCTGGGCCTCCAAGGAAGACCTCGTTGCCTACCAGGAGCGCATCAAGGAGGCCGAGCGCCGCGACCACCGTCGCCTCGGCGCCGAGCTGGACCTGTACTCCTTCCCCGAGGAAATCGGCCCCGGACTCGTTGTCTTCCATCCCAAGGGTGGCATCCTGCGTCACGAGATCGAGTCCTACGTGACCGACCGCCACAAGAAGGCCGGCTTCGACTTCGTGCACACCCCCGAGATCTCCAAGGGCGGACTCTTCCACACGTCGGGTCACCTGCCCTACTACGCGGACACGATGTTCCCGCCCATGCTCGTCGACGAAGAGCGCGACGAGGACGGCAACGTGACCAAGGCAGGCCAGGAGTACTACCTCAAGGCCATGAACTGCCCGATGCACAACCTCATCTTCCGTTCGCGTGGACGCTCCTACCGCGAGCTGCCCCTGCGCTTCTACGAGCTGGGTCACGACTACCGCTACGAGAAGAGCGGCGTCGTCCACGGCCTGACCCGCATGCGCGGCTTCACGCAGGACGACTCGCACACCTACTGCACGCCTGAGCAGGCCTCGGAGGAGATCCGCACGCAGATCGAGTTCTTCCTGTCGATTCTCTCGGCTTTCGGCCTCAAGGACTTCTACCTGGAGCTGTCCACCCGCGACGAGGACGGCAAGAAGAAGGACAAGTTCATCGGCTCGGATGAGGACTGGGCGGCCGCCACGAAGGCCCTCGAGGACGCCTGCGCCGCGACCGGCCTCGACCTCGTTCCGGATCCGGGCGGCGCCGCCTTCTACGGCCCCAAGGTCTCCGTGCAGGTTAAGGACGCGATCGGTCGCACCTGGCAGATGTCGACGATTCAGTACGACTTCAACCAGCCCGACCGCTTCGACCTGGAGTACACGGCGGCCGATGGTTCCCGTCAGCGCCCCGTCATGATCCACTCCGCCAAGCTCGGCTCGGTCGAGCGCTTCATCGGTGTGCTCACCGAGCACTACGCAGGTGCGTTCCCGGCGTGGCTCTCGCCTGTCCAGGTTCGACTCATTCCCGTCGCCGAGGCCTTTGACGGCTACGTCAAGGACGTTGCCGCGAAGCTTCGTGAGCGCGGCGTGCGCGTCGAGACCGACCTGTCGGACGACCGCTTCGGCAAGAAGATTCGCAACGCCTCCAAGGACAAGATCCCGTTTACGCTCATCGCCGGCGGCGAGGACGTCGAGGCCGGGGCCGTGTCCTTCCGTCTGCGTGACGGCTCACAGCACAATGGCGTCGCCGTTGATCGTGCGGTTGAGCTGATCGTCTCGCACATCGAGCAGCGCAACAACGCGGACCAGATCGACGGCCTCGACGAGGCGTGAGAGTCATGAGCCGCGACGCCGGTTCCGACTCGATCGGTACCCCGAACGGCCCGTTGCCGACCGAGGACGCCCGCTCGCTGGCGGGCGTCCCGGACGGCTTCGGTCGTTTCTGGACCCCCTACCGGATGGCCTATATCCGCGGCGAAGGCAAGCCCGCCGACGCCTCGGACGTGGGGTGCCCGTTCTGCACGGCGCCCGGTAAGGATGACCAAGCTGGACTGATCGTCTACCGCGGCGACACGTGCTTCGTGCTCATGAACTTGTTCCCCTACAATTCCGGGCACCTGCTCGTGTGCCCGTATCGTCACGTCTCTGACTACACGGAGCTCACCGACGAGGAACGCGTCGAGCTGGGTAACCTGACGGCGACCGCCATGCGTGTCACCCGCGCCGTTGCCTCTCCGGCGGGCTTCAACCTCGGCATGAACCAGGGCGAGGTAGCCGGTGCTGGCATCGCCGCCCACCTGCACCAGCACGTCGTTCCACGCTGGCTCGGGGACGCGAACTTCCTGCCGATTATTGCGCAGACGAAGGCCGTGCCTGAGCTCCTCGAGGATGCTCGTGCTCGGCTCGCCGCCGCTTGGCCCAAGGAGGACTGATGCTTGGAAACCACGGACGTTCCATCACGAAGGCCATCTTTACGCCTCTCGCTCGCGTTCTCGCACGCGTGGGTGTCACCCCGAACATGGTGACGGTCGCGGGCACTGTTGCGACGGTCGCGATCGCGGTCATCTGCATTCCTCAGGGATGGATTTGGCAGGGCGGCATCGCCCTGGCTGTCGTCATGTTCGGCGACTCCGTGGATGGCACGCTCGCGCGCATGACAACGGGCGGCACGCGTTTCGGTGCCTTCCTGGATTCGACGCTCGATCGCCTGGGTGATGGCGCCGTATTCGGCTCCCTCACCGCCTTCGCGGTCTTCCAGATGGATGACTCGTTCGTACGCACCTGGGCGATCATCGCCGGCATCTGCTCGATTGTCGGTGCGGCAGCCGTTCCCTACGCGCGCGCCCGCGCCGAATCCGTCGGCGTCGTCGCCAAGCTGGGCATCGCCGAGCGCACCGACCGCCTCATCATTGGCATGGGCGCGGCCATTCTCATGAGCCTTGGTCTGCCCGAGTGGGTGTTTGCGGCTGGCCTGACCTGGGTGGCGTTTGCGTCCTTCGTGACCGTCTGCCAGCGCATCTGGTTCACTGCCCGCAACATCGACGAAGGAACGCCGTGAGTTTTTCGCCCCTGTCGCTCGCCTTTTCGATCGCCCCCCGCTTGCCGCTGCGCCTCGTCATGCGCATGGCCGACGTCGGCGCTTCGATTGCAGCACGGCGCGGGGGTTCCATGATCGACCGGCTGTGTGCCAACATGGCGCGTTTGACCGGAACGGAGCCGTCCGCCCACGAGGTGCGTGGCGCTGTTCGTTCGCACATTCGCAACTACGCCGAACAGCTGATGCTCGGCTCACGTCGCGGCGAGCCGCTTCTCGGCGGAGTTTCCTTCGAGGGGTTCGAGGCGCTGGCGGCGGCCAGCGAAGATGGACCGGTCGTCCTCGCTCTCGGACACTCCGGCAGCTGGGATCGTGCCGGCGCGTGGGTGTGCGCACACGGTCGTGGCATCGTGACCGTGGCTGAAAAAGTGGAGCCTCCCGCGCTGTTTGAACGTTTCGTGTCGCTGCGCGAAGGCCTCGGCATGGAGATCATTGGCGTCGCGAAGGGAGAGTCGGTCTTTTCCACCCTCATCGAGCGCGTGCGCGGCCGTAGCGTCATCGTCCCGCTTCTTGCAGACCGGGATATTTCCGGTTCGGGCATTGAGGTCGACCTGGGCACACGCCGCGCACTCGTTGCCGCGGGTCCCGCTGCGCTCGCGACCAAGTTGGAGCGTCCGCTCTTTGCAGCCTGCATCACGTACGAGAACGAGACACCTACAGGGGCCGATGTCCGCGTGCGTTGCGTCGGACCGATCAATGCGGGTGGCCAGGAGCGCCCCGGCCTCAATCGCGTCGAGGCCCTCACGCAGGCGTGGGTAGACGAATTCGCCGCCATGATGGCGACCAAGGCGCAGGACTGGCACATGATGCAGCGCGTGTATGTGGAGGATCTTGACCCCGAGCGCCTGGCGCGCGCGAGGGCCGAGCATGAGAGGAAGAATCGATGAAGATTGGAATCGTGAATCCGTACTCCTGGGATGTGCCCGGGGGAGTGGGCTTCCACATTCGCGACCTCTCGTTGAAGCTGCGGTCCCGCGGACACGACGTTCAGGTGCTGACGCCGTCGACCTCGGAGGACCTGCCTGAGTGGATCACGTCCGCCGGTTCGTCCGTGTCGATCCCCTTTAACGGATCGGTGGCCAATATTTCCGTGAAGCCCAAGGCACTCGCGCGTACTCGCCGTTGGCTGGCAGACAACGATTTTGACGTCGTGCACGTCCACGAGCCTGTCGTTCCCTCGGTGTCGATGGCAGCTGCGATGCTTTCGACTGCCCCCCTCGTGGGGACATTCCACGCGGCCCTCGGTCGGTCGGTCTCGCGCGCCATTGCCTCGGCCCCCATGCGCCTGTACATGGAACGCATCGGAGTGCGCATCGCCGTGTCCGAGGAGGCACGCCGAACGCTGATCGAGCACCACGGCGGCGATGCCGTCATCATTCCGAACGGGGTCGAAACGGCCTCGTTCCGCACCGCGCAGCCCCTTGAACAGTGGGTGGCGACGGACGAACGTCCGGTCATCGTATTCCTCGGCCGCCTCGATGAGCCCCGTAAGGGCCTGAGCATTTTCGCCGGTGCCATTGCTGGTGTCCTTGAGCGTTTCCCGGGTGCGCGTTTCCTGATTGCCGGTCGAGGCGACGCTCCGGAGATTCGCCAGGCCGTCGAGCGTTTTGGTGATTCCGTGTCTTTCCTGGGTGGAATCAGCGACGAGGAGAAAGAATCCTTGCTCGCGGGCGCCAACATCTACGTCGCTCCGCAGACGGGCGGCGAGTCTTTCGGTATCGTCCTTGTCGAGGCGATGGCGGCTCATACGGCTGTCGTTGCCTCGGATATCCCTGCCTTCCGTGCGGTGCTAGAGGACGGGCGAGCTGGCGCGCTCTTCGAGACGGGCAACAGCGACTCGCTCGCATGTACACTCATCGACCTGCTGACAGACCGCGACCGCCTCGAGGAACTGTCCGCAGCCGGAGCACGCTCATCGGCGCAGTACGACTGGGAGGTTGTGGCGGATAAGGTCTTCGAGGTCTACAAGCTGGCGATCGCCATGGGAAGTCCCGCCGAATCGGGAACTCGCCGGGCACGTGACCTGATCCGAGGCCGCGGCGAAGAAGGGGAGGAACTCGCATGATCTCGCTGTCCCCCTGGCTGCTTGTCGCTATCGTATTCGCCGTTATCGCGCTCGGCGTCATCGCAGGATTCGCGATCACGCGCGCGCGCCGTCTGGACCGGCTCCATCAGCGCATCCTTGCTTCGCGCGACTCGCTCTCGCGCCTGCTGCTGCGACGGGCCTCCGAGGCAGACCTGTTGAGCCGCAGCGCCGGTCTGGAAAACTCCGGCCTCGCTGACGCCGCACGCGCCTACATTCAGGACGGGGGAGACCAGCTCACCACCGATGGCCTCGACCGCCGAACTGCGGCGCAACGACAGGGCGATCGTGTTGATGTCGCCGCGCGTTTGGAGCGTGCGTCCGCCCTGTCTCGCGCAATCCGTGAGACTCTCACCCTTGAAGAACGGGCGCGCATTGCATCGGATTCCCAAGCCGCTGCGCGCTTGGAAGCGTTGGATGCGACGTGCTATCGCATCGAGCTCACACGCAACGTGCATAACGTGGATGTCGCGGGAGTTCGCGCCCTGCGTTCCGCACGAATGGTAAAATTGTTGCGACTGGCCGGGCATGCTCCGATTCCCGAGCCCATTGACTTTGATGATGACACGCAAACCGGCGGACGAGGTTACTGATATGCATGCGACCCACTGGGGAGGGCCCGGCGAGGACTATCGCCTCAGCAAGATCAGCAGCGCCACCATCGACTCCACCGATGGCGTCTCAGCACCGGCCCCCGACGATGCCGCTCCCGTCTGGCAGCCTCCCAAGGCCGCGCACTCCTTCCCCTGGTTCGAGGTCGTCATGACGACGATCGGCGTGCTGGGGACCATCGGAATCATCGTCTACGGTCTGGCACCCGAGTCTTCGAGCGTGACGTCCTTCGTGAAGACGACGCTGCTGTCCCTGGTTGCCCTCGTGATCGTCGTCGGCTTCCTCCAGCGGATCGATCGCTGGGAGCCAGAACCCTGGACGACGAAGCTCGCGATGTTTCTGTGGGGCGGGGGCGTGGCAACGCTGTCGGCGATGATCATGAATACTGCACTGGGCGAGGACATTGCCGCCACAATCGGTGACTTCGAACGTGCGGAGGCCCTCGCCGCGTCATTCATCGCGCCCCTCGTTGAGGAGACTCTCAAGGGCATCGGCGTTCTCATCATCGTCGTTGTGCGCCGCAACTCCATCAACTCGGTGCTCGACGGTGTCGTGTACGCGGGATTCTCGGCTGCAGGGTTCCTTTTCTTCGAGGACATCCTGTACTTCCTGCGCACCGAAGGACAAGGAACAAAGACCCTCGTCCTGGTATTCGTCGTTCGTGCCCTGCTGGGCCCCTTCCTGCACGTGATGGCCACCTCGATGACGGGCATCGGATTGGCGCTCGCCCTCCTCAAGTTCAAGCGGGGCTGGTCGAAGACCGCTATCGTCATCGTCTTCTGGTTCTTCGCGATGCTCATTCACTTCGTGTGGAATGGAAGTGCCGCATTAACCGGATCTGGAATGGCCTTCATTGCCATGTATCTCGTCGTGGGTATTCCTGGGTTCGTCCTCTGGTCGATTCTGCTGCTGCGAGCTGCGCGCCGGGAGGCTCTCCACATTCGCGATGGCCTCGTCCCGTACGTGCGCACCGGATGGATCCTTCCCGGCGAAGTCTCGATGGCGACTGATCGTCGCGCGCGTAAAGCCGCCTTCAAGTGGGCTGCCCAGGGTGGTCGGGATGCGAAGCGTGCCATGCGAGCCTTCTTGTCCGACCTGGCCTCCCTCGGCCTCGACCAGCGCCTCATGGCTCGCCACGGCGCCGATCCCTCGCGCATCGAAAATGATCGTCAGATGCTGGCTGATGCCGTTGAAAAGCGCCGTGAATTCCTGCGACTCACCTCTATCGCGGAGCAGCAAAAGGATGTCACGAACGCCGTCGCAGGTCGTGCGCACGTCGCCTGACACGTTGCACTGAACAGGGGTAATGGGGCGGAACCGAGTCAACGAGGCGAGATCGAGTTTCTCGGCGGCTCCCGCTACGGTGTCTGTTGCATGAGCGCTTTCTCACGGCCGTTCCATCGCCCCCTCATAGGTGATGCATAGGAACAGCGGGCATGATGGGGGCGACAGAAAGGAAATAACGTGACTCATGCTGTGTCTATGCGCCCTCGTTCATGGGCGCTCGTCGTGTGCTCGCTCATCCTCATCGCAGTGAGTGTTCGAGCGGCTATCTATGAATTGACGGTCG
>CATYYP010000055.1 GCA_958415245.1 Schaalia odontolytica
AGGAAGGAGGCTCGACCCATCGTGGCCCCCAAGCGTACCGTCGCGGCGGCCCCAGCCTCCCCGGCGGTGGCGGCGGCCTCGAGGACGGCCGCAGGATCACTACCGGCCTCGGCGGCCGCGCGGGCGGCCTCGAGGGCCGGAGTCCACGCGTCCACCATGGTCTTTTCGCCCGTGGTGGCCTTGCCTCGGGCCTGAATTCCGTCGAGCGCGCCCGCGATCACCGCTGCCACGCCCGCGCCGTCGAGTTCACCGTCACCGGCGGCCTTCGATGCGCGCAGGAACGCCGTCCCGTACAGAGGCCCGGCGGCGCCGCCGACGGTGGACATGAGGGTCTTAGCGACCGTCTTAAGGACCTCGGCGACGCTGCCCGGCTGGGCCTGGCCCAGGGCCTCGACTGCGGCCTTGAATCCGCGGTCCATGTTCTCGCCGTGGTCGCCATCCCCGATGGCTCGGTCCAGGTCCACCAGGTAGTCGCGCTGCTCAGCGACGTCCGCCGCTGCCAGCTCGATCCACCGCTGTGCCCACGCTGCATCTAGGCTCATCGTGTTTCTCCTTGTTCTGCCTCGTTGCTTACTTCCAGGCGACCGTATTCACGGGCGCGTCGAAGAGCTCGAGGAGCTCATCGTCGGCGCGCATGAGGGTCACGGAGACGCCGGGCATCTCCAGGCTGGTGACGTAGTTGCCGACCATCTGGCGGGCGATCTCGATGCCGTCCTTCTTCAGCAGGGCGGCGAGGGCGCGGAAGCAGATGTAGAGCTCGGAGACGGGGGTGCCGCCCATGCCGTTGACGAGGGCCACGACGCGCTCGCCTTCGGTGAGGCCGAGGTCTTCGCGCACGCGCTCGTAGAGCTCGGCGACGAGGCTGTCCGCGGTCTCCATGGCACCGCGGCGGTATCCGGGTTCGCCGTGGATGCCGATGCCCAGCTCGATCTCGTCCTCGCCCAGGTCGAAGGAGGGCTTGCCGGCGTGGGGCACGGTGCAGGGGCCCAGGGCCAGGCCCATGGAGCGGGTCTGGTCGTTGACCTTGGTCGCGATGCGGGTGACTTCCTCGAGGGAGTCGCCGCGCTCGGCGGCAGCACCCGCGATCTTCTCCACGAAGATCGTGCCGGCGACGCCGCGACGCCCCGCCGTGTAGAGGGAATCCTCGACGGCCACGTCATCATTCACGACGACCGACGAGACCTTGATGTCCTCCATGTCGGCCAGCTCGGCGGCGGTCTCAAAGTTGAGGACGTCGCCCGTGTAGTTCTTGACGATGTGCAGGACGCCCGCGCCGTGGTCGGCGGCCTTCGTGGCCTCCAGGATCGGGTCGGGGGTGGGCGAGGTGAAGACCGCGCCGGGCACGGCCGCATCCAGCATGCCTTCGCCGACGAAGCCCGCGTGCAGGGGCTCGTGTCCGGATCCGCCGCCGGAGACGAGGCCGACCTTGCCCTCAGCCTTGGGAGCGCGTCGGGTCACGAAATCCGGCGAGTAATGGACATCGACGAGGTCGGGGTGGGCCAGGGCGAAACCTTCGAGGGTTTCGCGGACGACGGCGTGGACGTCATTGACGAGCTTCTTCATGATGCCTCCTTGCACATTGCTCATCTGTACTTGTATGCGTGATCAATCGTGCCACCTTTGAGCACGAAATCCCAACCGTGGCGGCCGCCACGATGCGGCCGCTCTGGTTGGGTTCCATCCTAGCGGGGGCTGTGACCGGCGAGGGCCAGCATTTCCCCGGCCAGCATGACCGAGCCAAACACGAGAACTCCGCTACGATCCGCGGGCTCAGCCCCGGCCTCGGCGACCTCTGCTGCACGATCGACCGCGTCGGCCAGCGACTCGCGCACGTCTACCCGGTCAGGACCGAAGACCTCCTCGGCGATCTCGGCCAGACGCGCGATGTCTGCCGCGCGCTCGCCCGGCATCTGCGTGACGACGAGGTGATCGATGAAGGGTTCGACCTCGGACAGGACGCCTTCGACGTCCTTGTCCCCCATCGCCGCGTACACGCCCGCGATGCGCGCGAACCCAAAGGAGGATTCCACAGCCTCGCGCAGGGTGGCCGCACCCGCGGGGTTGTGCGCGGCGTCCACGATGATCGTGGGCGAATGACGCACGACCTGCATACGTCCCGGGCTGGAGGCGTTCATCAGGCCCTGTTCGACGATGCGACCGTCCAGGCCACGGCCGCCCATGAAGGCCTCGACGGCGACGAGGGCCGCCGCCGCGTTGTGCGCCTGATACTGGCCGAACAGCGGGACGAACACATCCTCGTAGACCGCGGAAGGCGTGCGGATCGTGACCATCTGGCCACCGACCCCCATCTGGCGATCCACAACCTCGAAATCGCGGCCCTCGACGCGGGCAATCGCGTCGACGGAGCGCGCCTGCTCGAGCAGGATGTCGAGGACTTCCTCCTCCTGAGCCATGATGACGACAACCTGGCCGGGCTTGATGATGCCCGCCTTTTCGCGCGCGATTTCCTCGATCGTGGCGCCGAGCCACTTCGTGTGGTCCAGGGCGATCGGCGTGATGACGGAGACACCCGCGTCGATGACGTTCGTGGCGTCCCAGCGCCCGCCCATGCCGACCTCGACGACAGCGGCGTCGACCGGGTAGTCGGCGAAGGCCGCGTACGCCATGATCGTGAAAACCTCGAAGAAGGACAGGCGCGGGCCACCCTCTTCCTGGCTGCGCTCATCCACCATGCCGACGTAGGGCTCGATGTCCTCCCATGCGCGTACGAAGCCCTCGCGCGTAATCGGGTGGCCTTCCAGCGAGATACGCTCGCGCACGTCGAGCAGGTGCGGGCTCGTGAAGCGGCCCGTCTTCATGCCGAAAGCCGTGAGGAGCGAGTCGATCATGCGCGACGTGGAGGTCTTGCCGTTCGTGCCCGTGATGTGGATCGACGGGTAGGAGTTCTGCGGGTCGCCCAGGATGTCGAGGGCGAGCTTGACGCGGTCGAGCGTGGGATCGATGTCGTGCTCGGGTGCGCGCGCGACGATGGACTGGTAGATCTCCTGCACGCGGGCATCCAGGGCGACGTCCTCCTCGGCCTTCGCCAGCGCGGCCTCGTGGGAGGCGCGCTCGTCGCGTGCCTCGGCGGCGTCGTCGGCGAAGTCCTCGTCCACCTCGCCCTCGATCTCGGCGAGGACGGAGGGGTCTGGGCCTAGCAGCAGCGAGTGCTCGACGAGTGCGCGCAGCGCTGCCTCGCGTTCGCTCTCCTCAGCCTGAGGGTCGGTGCCCTCCCCCGCCTCGGTGTCCTCGACCTCGTCGGCCGCTTCCAGGTACGGGATCAGGTCGGCTGGGATGCCGCCCTGCTGGTCCTCGTGGGTGGGGTCTTGCCCGAAGAACGATTCGCCTGCCATGTTTCCTCCGCTGCTCGCAGTGTCTTCGCTATTTTACCGGGCCAGGCGCGGCGGGCGGCTTGTTCCGCCGGTCACGGCGCGTTGTCGTGCACAGTCCGCGCGTCGTCATCGACGAGGCCGGGGCGGGGCACCCCCGAACCTACGTATTCTCCGCGGCGAGCTCGTCGTCACCGCGCCGACGCAGACAGATAGAATGAAAGCCTTCACGATGATCCATTTCAGGAGGCAATACGTGGGTAAGTGGTTTGGTCAGGCATCCGAAATCGAGGAACTGCGCGCCGAGAACCAGCGACTCAAGGAACAGGTTGCAACCCTCGAGGCGCGACTGCGCGCCGCCTACGCGGACGCCGGGGTCACCGCCCTCGCCGGATCCTCCGTCCCCACTCCCGAGGCAGCGCTCCCAAAGGCCTCAGTTCCCGCCTTCCCGGCCGGTGCACCCAGCCCGGCCACGGCCTCGTTCCCGGAGCTGAGCGCAGCCGAACTCCAGATGATCGCCGAGGGCAGGGTCCTCAACGCCGTCAAGGCCTACCGGGACCGCACCGGCGTCAACCTGACGACCGCGAAGGCGGCAATCGACGCGGCCCGCTGATCACCCGGGTATCTTTGATAGGATGCCGCACACAGCGCGGCATCGCGCATCGTGTCAACGCGAAGGAATCGACATGCTACTCGTTGGTCAACACGAGGAAGATGGCTGGATTCGCTCCACCTTTAACCTGACCTACCGCGTCGCGTGGGAGCAACTACTGCTCGCCGTGTACGGGGCTTACCGGTATTTTTCCGATCCCGAGATTCTGGTGGACGGCGAGCCCGTCGACATCGCTGCCCCCACGGATATCCTCTCTATCGCCGAGGACCGCAACATCATGCTGCGGGGCATCTCGACGGTCATCACCGCGCCCCTGATGATCACCTTCTACAACCAGGTGCAGTTCGTCAACGTGTCCGTGGGCGCCGTCAACGACGAGTTCCGCAACACCGACTACGAGAAGTACAACAAGTCGATGTGCCAGCTCATGGACTCCATGGAGATCATGATGCACATGCCCGCACCCACCATCGAGGAAAAGTCCTCCGGTGAGGACAGCGGCGCCGGCGAGGCCCAGCCCAGCGCGGCGGCAGAACCCGCAATCCCCCCGCCGCCCGCCTGATCCTCAGGAGCTCATGCTGTTGATACTCGCCCTGTCGCCGCGCGACAGGGCGAGTACTTGTGTCGCCCCGCGACGCGATCGCACCCCTCTACGCAGGCGGGCGGGCCGCGCTTTCGCGCAGCCCGCCCGTCTCAGTAACAGCACTCAGTGCTTGGCGACGCTCACTGCGAGCTTGTCGCCGGCCTCGACCGTCAGCGACAGAGCGAGGGTCTCGGCGGCGATCATGTCGCGCCAAGTCTCCACGTCGGCCACGTGATTGGCAGGAACGGTCAGCGACAGGTCGATGCGGTCCGCGATGTGCAGGCCGGCGTTCTTACGCTCGTCCTGAACGGCGCGCACGACGTCGCGGGCGTAGCCCTCGGCCTCGAGCTCGGGGGTCAGCTCCGTATCGAGCACGACGAAGGTGCCCGACGCCAGAACGTCCGCAACCTGGCCCTCGGCGGCGTCCACGGAGGTCGACACGGAGAACATGTAGCCCGTGAGCACCAGCGGCGCCCCATCCAGCTCGACGGAGGCGAAACGACACTCGCCGTCCACAACCTCCCACTCGCCGGACTTCTGAGCCTTGAACAGCTGGCTCGTCAGCTTACGGACAGCCGGATCGAAGGCGCGCGGGTTCAGCGCCAGCTCGGTGCGAACGCTCAGGCCTGAGTCCTGCGGCGCAGAGAAGACCACGGACTTCACGTTCACCTCGGAGGCAATCAGGTCCGCGAAGGGCTCCAGCGCAGCGAAGTTCTCCGACACGACCAGCAGCGAGGCCAGCGGCTGCCGCACGCGCAGCTGGTGCGTCTTACGCAGCGCGTGAGCTGCCGACACGATCGAACGAACCTCATCCATCGCGGCGACCAGCTCGGGGGCGTCCACGGCCTCGTCAATGACGGGGAAGTCAACGAGGTGCACGGACTCGCCACCCGTCAGGCCGCGCCAGATCTCCTCGCTCAGCAGCGGCAGCAGGGGCGCCGCCAGCTCCATGAGCGTCACGAGAGCCGTGTACAGCGTGTCGAACGCGGCGCCGTCCTCGTCCCAGAAGCGCTGACGCTGGGTACGCACGTACCAGTTCGTCAGAACATCCAGGTAGTCGCGGATCGCCTCGCACGCGCCGGCCACGTCGTAGCCGTCGAGCGCGCCGCGCACATCCTCGGCGAGGGTGCGGGTGTGAGCCAGCAGGTAGCGATCCATCTGCGCCAGTGCGGCCACGGCCTCGGGCGAAGACAGATCGATGCGCGTGGCCTCGTAGCCCTCGCCCTTGTTGCAGGCACCCGCGTACAGCGTGAAGAAGTAGTACGTGTTCCAGATGGGCAGCAGCACCTGACGGACGGTGTCGCGGATCGACTCCTCCTTGACGATCAGGTTGCCGCCGCGCACGACCGGGCTCGACATGAGGAACCAACGCATCGCGTCGGAACCGTACTTGTTGAACACCTCGGCCACGTCCGGGTAGTTGCGCAGCGACTTGCTCATCTTCAGGCCGTCGTCGCCCAGGACGATGCCGTGGGAGACGCAGGAGCGGAACGCCGGGCGATCGAAGAGTGCGGTCGCCAGGACGTGCAGCGTGTAGAACCAGCCGCGCGTCTGACCGATGTACTCGACGATGAAGTCGCCCGGGTAGTGGTTCTCGAACCACTCCTGGTTCTCGAACGGGTAGTGCACCTGCGCGAAGGGCATCGAGCCGGACTCGAACCAGCAGTCGAACACGTCGGAGATGCGACGCATCGTCGACTTGCCCGTCGGGTCGTCCGGGTTCGGGCGCGTCAGGGAGTCGATGAAGGGACGGTGGAAGTCCGTGACCTTCACGCCGAAGTCGGCCTCGAGCTCAGCGATGGAGCCGTAGACGTCGGTGCGCGGGTAGGCGGGATCGTCCGAAACCCACACGGGGATCGGCGCGCCCCAGAAGCGGTTACGCGAGATCGACCAGTCGCGGGCGCCCTCCAGCCACTTGCCGAAGATGCCGTCCTTGGTGTGCGAGGGGGTCCAGGTGATCTCCTGGTTGAGCTCCACCATGCGGTCGCGGATCTCGGTGACGCGGACGAACCACGAGGACACTGCCTTGTACATGAGGGGCTTGCGGCAGCGCCAGCAGTGCGGGTAGGAGTGCACGTAGGACTTCTCGCGCACCAGCACGGCGCGGATCTCGGGGGCGCGGCGCGCGATCGGGCCACCCTGCTCGCGCAGGTCGGCGACCACGTAGCGGTTCGCGTCGAAGATCTGCATGCCCTCGTAGTCGCTCACCTCGGAGGTGAAGACGCCGCCCTCGTCGACGGGCAGGACCACGCCGATGCCGTACTCCATGCACGTCCACATGTCGTCCTCACCGAAGGCGGGAGCCTGGTGGACGAGGCCGGTGCCGTCCGTGGTCGTCACGTAGTCGGCGGCGATGATCGACCAGCCGTTGGGGCCGGGAGCGCCACCCTCAGCGCGACGCTCGGGGGTGTCGAAGTAGTCGTAGATCGGGTGGTAGTGGGTGCCCACCAGCTCCGAGCCCTTGTAGGTGGCCACGACGGTCGGCTCCTCGCCCAGCTCCTTGGCGTAGGCGGGGATCAGGTCGGTGGCGATGAGGACACGCTCGCCCGCGAGGTTGCCCTCGTGGTCGGGGGCAACCTCGACGAGGGAGTACTCGATCTCCGGGCCCACGGCTACGGCCGTGTTCGAGGGCAGGGTCCAGGGCGTGGTCGTCCAGATGAGGGCCAGCTCGGGGCGCGCCGAGTCTTCGCGCAGCTTCTTCTCGAGGCGCAGGCCCACCGTCACCGTGTTGTCGGTGCGGTCCTGGTACACGTCGTCGTCCATCTTGAGCTCGTGATTGCTCAGAGGCGTGCGGTCATTCCAGCAGTAGGGCAGGACGCGGTGGCCCTGGTAGGCCAGGCCCTTGTCGTAGAGCTGCTTGAACGCCCAGATCACGGACTCGGTGTAGGACATGTCGAGCGTCTTGTAGTCGTGCTCGAAGTCCACCCAGCGGGCCTGGCGGGTGACGTACTCTTCCCATTCCTTCGTGTAGCGCAGGACGGAGGAGCGGCAGGCGGCGTTGAACGCCTCGATGCCGACGCCACCCTCACGGGTGATCTCGGTGACGTCCTCAATGCCGAGCTGGCGCTGGGCCTCAAGCTCGGCGGGCAGGCCGTGCGTGTCCCAGCCGAAGCGGCGCTCGACGCGGTGGCCCTTCATAGTCTGGTAGCGGCCCACGACGTCCTTGACGTAGCCGGTCAGGAGGTGACCGTAGTGGGGCAGGCCGTTGGCGAAAGGCGGGCCATCGTAGAACACGAACTCGTTGGAGCCATTCTCGCCGGCGTCGCGCATCTCAATGGACTTGAGGAAGGTGTCGTTGCTGGCCCAGAACGCCAGGGTGCCCTCTTCCATCGTGGGGAAGGAAGGGCTGGGGTCCACCTCGTCTTGCCGGTGGCGGGGGTAGAAGCCGTGCTTCGTCATGAGTGTCCTCGTCTCGCGCCTATACAGGGACGAGGACCGGCGTCGCCGGCACCCGCGGTACCACCCCGCTTGCCGCTCCCTCACCGGGTGCAGCCGCTTCGTTGGGGCTGTGTCGGGCCCTCCCGTCCGGTTCTACTGGAGGGGACGAGGCCGTGGCCGGCTTTCGCGTTCCTCTTTCTTCCGGATGCTCCCCGGTGATACCCCGCGTAAGCGGGCCGGATCGTAGCGAAAAACCAGTGTAGCGAAGAAACTCCCGCGCGCCCACTGGGCGGAGCGTCTGTCTGCACACAGCACACCTGTGAGCGCTCGTCGTCGCGCGCGTAGACGACGGCCTGGTGGGCCGTGGTCGGCGAGTGTTCGGAGGGGTGTGGGTCTTCTGTCCTAGAGTTGTGGGGTGAGTGTAGTGGAGACGAAACGCCCTGCGCGTCCCTGGGGTGCGCTTATCGGCGCGCTTGTGTTGATGGCCCTGGTTGCCGTGTGGGCCACGCAGGGACCCCTGGCCGGATCGGGCCTGCCCATTGGTCGCGCGGCGACGATCGCCGTGGGCATGACCCTGCAGGCGATTCCCTTCCTGCTTCTGGGCGTGTTCGTCGCAGAACTCATCGAGGCCTTCGTCTCCCCCGCCCTGATCGCGCGCGTGTTTCCGACGAACCCGGTGGCATCCGTGTTGACCGCTCTCGTCGCTGCTTTCCTGCTTCCCGTGTGCGATTGTTCGGCGGTGCCGATCTTCCGTTCACTGCTGCGCAAAGGCGTGCCTCTGTCGGCGGCGACCACTCTCATGCTGGCATCCCCCGCGATCAATCCCCTGGTGATTGCGTCAACGTATTACGCGTTCGGCTCGTGGGCGATTGTGGGTGCGCGTATCGGGCTGAGCATCATCGTCGCGTTGTCGGTGGGCCTGTCGACGCTGGCTTCTCCTCCGAGCGCCCTGCGCGAGGAAGCCCACGTCCACGACGGGGACTCATGCGGATGTGACGGCGGCTGCGAGACGCCGGACCGCTCGCTCTCTGGCGTCCTTGGCGCGACCGGTCATTCCTTCGGGCGGATCCTGCCCTACCTGCTGGGCGGCGTGGCCGCCTCGACAGCGGCGCAGGTGTTCTGGCCGGTGTCTTCCCTGCTCGCGGGCCTGCCCGCTCCCGGCGCGCTGGCGCTCATGATGGCGGCGGGCTTCGCCCTGTCGCTGTGCTCCTCTTCGGACGCGGTGATCGCACGTTCGCTGGCCTCCCTCGCGCCGCAGGGTGCACTCATGGGGTTTTTTTTATATGTGACGATGATGTAATTGTTGTAGGTGGGTGTTTTGTGGTCGTAGTTTGTAGGTGATAGTG
>CATYYP010000056.1 GCA_958415245.1 Schaalia odontolytica
GCTGGTATTTGACGCAGGCGGAGGAATATGGGCGCCGGCTGCATGCCGACGAACTTCGATTGATGTATGTGGCGCTTACCCGTGCACGAGAAGATGCCCTGATGACCTAGGGGGCCGGGAGGGGCGAGTCCGGGGGGGGCCGGGCGGGGGGGGCCGCCCCCGCCCCACATGCGTGAGATCAGTTCACGCCCAGGATGTCAGTAACGAACACGAGGGTCGCGCCACCGGGGATGCCGGCCTGCGGGACGCCGCGCTCACCGTAACCGAGCTCGGAGGGGATGGACAGCAGGACCCGGTCGCCCACGCGCTTGCCCACAAGGCCCTCGTCCCAGCCGGGGATGACCATTCCGACGCCGATCTGGAAGGACAGGGCGCCGCCGCGGTCGAAGGAGTTATCGAAGTCCACGTCGGAGCCGAAGACCGCACCGTAGTAGTGGCACGTGATCGTATCGCCGGCCTCGACGACCTGGCCGTCACCGGCGTGCAGGACCTCGACGACGAGCTCATCAGAGGGGGTGCCGTCGAAGGACAGGGCGGGCTTGCGGCCGAATTCGCCGGCGACAGAGATGTTTTCCATGGTGTCTTTCCTTAGGGTCGGTAAAGCGGCGCGTCAGTCGCGGCGCATGAAGTAGGACAGGATCTTGAGGATCTCGAGGTAGATCCAGATGACGTCGGTCATGATGGCGAAGGTGCACAGCCACGAGTACTTCTCAGGCACATTGTTCGCGACGCCGACCTTGACGGCATCGAAGTCACGCACGAGGCACAGCACTCCGATGAAGATCGCGAGGACACCGATGATGACGCCGAGCGGAATACCGAAGATCTTCGCGTTGTTCACCACCGTCATGTCGACGAGGCCGGTGACCGACAGCGCAAAGGTGACGAAGTAGTAGAAGAAGAAGGCAACGGAACCGATCCCCGCGACGCGGGTCAGCGTCGACGAGTTACGCACGAAGCCCAACATGAAGGCAGCCAAGGTCGTGCCGATGACGACGAGAGTCGCCAGAACAGCGCTCACCACGATGCCCGGGTACCTCATCTCAAAGGCACAGGACAGCGCTCCAAGAACGAAGCCCTCAACGAGCGAGTAGGCGACGATTGCGCCGGGACGCACCTTCTTGGAGAACTGGATAAACACGGCGAGGCCAATGGTGACCACACAGGCCGCGAGCGCAACCAACATAGCAGCGCCAATCGCGACCATGCCGCTCATCCAACCGGCCACCGCGCCCACAAGAAGCAGGCCGAAGCACATGATGGACTTGACCATGACGTCGTCGTAGGTCATCGTTCCACGATCCACCGCGTCGGCCGCGGGAGCGTTCATCATCGCCTCGTACGAGGCCATCTGCTCCTCATAGCTGGACGACACCGGGTAGCCCTCGGTGCCACCCTGCGCAGTGCCGTAGACCGGCTGCCCCGAATAGTCGACACCCTGCTGGGTGCCGTACGGGTTGGTCGCACCCCCGTAGGGGTTCTGTGCCTGCGCCGAAGCGGGCTGGTACCCCGGCATCTCGGGGTAGCCGGCGGGAGTCGTCGACTGAGTGGACCAGTCCTTCACGATCGAATTCATCACCGGGTTGGCCATTTTTCCTCCTCATTCAGTGATGCAGTGCCTCTAGTGTCGCACGAGGCATCCACGGGTGGGAAACGTACCATTATGCGCGCAGCGCAACGCGGCGTCCACACGCGCAGCGAGTTCCACGAACTGGCCACGGCCTCGTCGATGACACCGCTGGTCTGTACCCCCGGTGGGACTCGAACCCACAACACACCGATTTTAAGTCGGTTGCCTCTGCCAATTGGGCCACGGGGGCGCGCACGCGCACGTCCAGCCTACGGGAGGCTGGCGCGCACCTCAAGCTCCGCTCAGATCATCGCCTGTGCGATGCCGTCGAGGATGTCGTGCTCGGAGGTGATGACCTGCTCGATCGGGTGCCCGGCGGCCTCGGCGCGCGCCAGAACACGCGTGACGATGCGGCTCCAGATGAGTGCGCCCGCCGCGATGACGTCCTCGCGCCCCTCGGGCATGAAGCCCAGGGAGGCCTTCACGGAGGTCGGCTGATCGACCATGAAGCGCACGGCTTCCTCGAACTGCGCGGCGCTCAGGCGCGCACCGTGGATGCGCTCGGGCTGGTAGGAGGTGAGCCCCAGCGCCTGGGCGGTCAGGGTAGTCACCGTGCCCGCAACGCCCACGAGGGAGCGCACGCGCGCCAGGTCCACGGACTTTTCCGCGCCGTCCAGCTGCTCGTCGATCCAGGCGATCGCGCGCTCCTGGTCCTCGGCGGGCACGCCGCCCGCGGGATCCACATGGGAGAAGAACTTCTCGGTGACGCGCACGGCGCCCATGTCGATCGAAATCGCCTGTTCGACGCGGGTCGCACCCAGCACCAGCTCGGTCGACCCACCGCCGATGTCGACGACCAGCATCGGGGCGGTGACGGACTCGCCCAGGCCACTCACCGCGCCATTGAAGGATAGTGAGGCTTCCTCCGTGCCGACGACGACCTCGGGCTCCACACCGATGATGGCCTTGATCTGGCGGACGAAGTCCGCGCTGTTGGACGCGTCTCGGGTGGCGGAGGTCGCCACGAAACGGGTGCGGGTCGCGCCCAGGGCCTCGATCATGCGCTGGTACTCGACCGTGGCCTCAACCGTGCGCTCGATCGCCGCGGGGTCCAGGTAGCCGCGCGCATCCACGCCCTGCCCCAGGCGCACGATGCGCATCTGGCGCGTCAGATCGCACAGGTAGGGGCGGCCGTCCTCGCCGATATATCCATCGGCGACGAGCAGTCGGATCGAATTAGTTCCACAGTCAATGGCAGCTACGCGGGTCATCGCTTCGTTTCTACAGGGGTGAGTCCCGGACGAGGCCGGGGCGGGCACGGGCAAAAAGCGCTCAGCAGGAGCAACGGGAGGTGGAGAACAGGCCACGCTCGTCGAGCATCGCGAGCGCGCGGTCCCCGATCGGATTCACGCCGGGGCCGGCGGCCAGAGAGTGGCCGACGAGGGCGTGCAGGCACTTGACGCGCGTGGGCATTCCGCCGGCGCTCACGCCCGAAATCTCCGGAACATCACCCAGGGGCAGGCGCGCCTGAATATAGGCCTCGTGGGCGCGCGCATAAGCAGCGCGCAGCTCCTCATCGGCGGCGAGTTCCTCGTTGAGGGTCTCCATGACGTGCTCGGCCTCAAGCGTGGAAGCGCCCTTCACAGCCGCCGGGTGCGTCAGGTAGTAGGTCGTGGGGAACGGCGTCCCGTCAGGCAAGCGCGGCGCGGTGGCCACGACCGTGGGCCGACCGCACACGCAGCGCGCAGCGATACCAACGACCCCTCGGGGCACGCGGCCCAGCTGGGAACGCAGGACCTCCAGGTCCTCTTCAGTGGCGTCGGTGGTGTTAACGAGGCTCATTCTCCGCTTTCTTGGCTGGTTGTGGGGGCCTGGCCCGACTGGCTGGTCTCAGCCGACGGGATAGGCGTCGCGCTCGGCGGCTGGTCCGCCTTCCCCACTAGGATACCGAGCTGCTGCACCCAGGGGCGCGCCGGTCCTGTGGAAGCCGCTGCGGCCGCCAGCGCCGAGTCCTGGTATTGCGGCCCCGGATCCACCACCGTGTATTGGGTCTCACCGGGGCGAACGAATCCGAGGCGCTCGCGCGCCTGCGTGGAGATGTAGTCGGGGTCATTCCACAGGTCGAGTTGACGCTGCATGTCGGCGTTCTTCTGCTGTTGCTCGGCGACCTGCGTCTTAATCTGCGCGAGTTCACGCTCCTGCTGCCACCACTGATAGAGGCTGGGCACCAGCATGACCGACAGAATCGCGGCGACGATCAGGACGACGAGAAGTCGCGTGGACACGTCGAGGCCACCGATGGACAGGACCGAGGAGCCCTCCGCGGCGGGACGCACAAACGAAGAACGCGACGTTCCCTTCTCGGCGCCCTTATTCCTGCGGAAAAAGCTGCGCTTTGCCCCTTCATTCTTCTGCGCACCCCGCGCCGACTTCTGGCGCTTCGCCGAGGCCTCGGCCCCCTTCGAGGACTTCGAAGCCTTCGCGGCCGCCCTGCGCTGGCGCGACTTTTCCGCGTTGATCTCACGCGTCGTACGCGCTGCCTCCGAAGCGGAGGAGCGACGACGCGAAGAGGGGCGGGAAGAAGGACGACGGCTAGCCATTCTTCTATCGTGCCCTAAGTTGACGTCTTTGGCTCAGCCCCACGCCGAAAAAACTCCGCGCGGACCCTTTCGGGCCCGCGCGGAGCTATGCGGCTAGTTGCCTAGGCTCACTTGAAGCGAGGGAAGGCAGAGCGGCCGGCATAAACGGCGGCCTCGCCCAGCTGCTCCTCGATGCGCAGCAGCTGGTTGTACTTGGCGACACGCTCGGAACGAGCGGGAGCACCGGTCTTGATCTGGCCGGAGTTGGTGGCGACGGCCAGGTCGGCGATCGTGGTGTCCTCGGTCTCGCCGGAGCGGTGCGAGGTCATCGAACGGTAGCCGTTGCGGTGCGCTTCCTCGACGGCGTCGAGGGTCTCGGTCAGCGAACCAATCTGGTTCACCTTGACGAGCAGCGCGTTCGCGGCACCCAGCTCGATGCCCTTCTTCAGGCGAGCGGGGTTGGTGACGAACAGGTCGTCGCCGACCAGCTGGACGCGGCCACCGATCTCGGAGGTCAGGGCCTTCCAGGCATCCCACTCGTCCTCGGACAGCGGGTCCTCGATGGAGACCAGCGGGTAGTTCGAGATGAGCTTCTCGTAGTACTCCACCATGTAGTCGGTCGAGCGGCCTTCACCCTCGAACTGGTACAGGCCGTCCTTGAAGAACTCGGAGGAGGCAACGTCCAGGGCCAGGGCAACGTCCTCGCCCGGCTTGAAGCCGGCCTTCTCGATCGCGGAAACGATCAGGTCGAGGGCCTCAGCGTTGGAGTCCAGGTTGGGGGCGAAGCCGCCCTCGTCGCCCAGACCGGTGGACAGGCCGCGATCCTTCACGACGCCCTTGAGCGTGTGGTAGACCTCGGCGCCCCAGCGCAGAGCCTCACGGAAGGAGGGAGCACCGATGGGGGCGATCATGAACTCCTGAATGTCAACGTTGGAGTCCCCGTGGGAGCCACCGTTGAGGATGTTCATCATGGGGACGGGCAGGACGTGAGCGTTGGGGCCGCCCAGGTACTTGTAGAGGGGCAGGTCCGCGTACTTCGCGGCAGCCTTGGCGACGGCGAGGGAGACGCCGAGGATGGCGTTCGCGCCGAGCTTGCCCTTGTTGGGGGTGCCGTCCAGGTCGATCATGGCCTGGTCGATGTAGCGCTGATCGTCAGCTTCCTCGCCGATGAGCTCGGGGGCGATCTGCTCGACGACGGCGTCAACGGCGTCCTGGACGCCCTTGCCGAGGTAGCGGCCCTTGTCGCCATCGCGACGCTCGACGGCCTCGAACGCGCCGGTGGACGCGCCGGAGGGAACGGACGCGCGCGCAGCGGTGCCGTCCTCGAGGACGACCTCGACCTCAACGGTCGGGTTACCGCGCGAGTCGAGGATCTCGCGTGCACCAATGCCTTCAATAACTGCCACGTCATTCTCCAATCGATGTTGTTGCGTGGAAGCGGTCAGTACAACGGTAATACGGACCGCCATATGTGGTCACCCCCGGCGAGGGGGACGTTGTGGTTTTTGGGGCTATCAACCCCGGTTGTGCGCCCGGACAAGCGACATTAGTCCCTGCCAGAGGCGCTGTGAGCGAATACTCACAAGGCTCACTGGGCACTGCCACCCAGGAGCGCTGCCATGGGATCGTCCTTGGCTCCAGATACGGCGTCACCAAAGAGGGGCATAGTCGGGGCCTGACCTCCGCCCAGGGACGGCTGCGGGAAGCGCGGGTTGATAGTGACGGAGGATGCTTCCTGGTATTGGGCAACAGCAGCGTCCACCGAACCCTCCAGCTTCGGATCCTGTTGAAGCTTCATGTTGATCAGGTCCGCGAGCACGGCGTTTTCCATAAGGACACGAGTGACACGCCCCATCTGGGCGGGCACAACGCCGCCACTACCCTGCACCATCTGCTGCACGAAGGCGTCAACCTGCGCGTCCGTCACGCTCACGCCCACAGCTGCACCAGCAGCCACGAGCAGGTCATGATTCGCAAGACCCTTGCGGATCGCGTAGCCAATATCCGTACTCTTCGAAGCCTTCATGTCAAAGAGCTGCTGGGCAGCTTCCTCAACTTCCGTGTTCGAATACGTAACGCCCGACGAGGTGACCACGGCAGCGCCGGGATGGGCGGAGCACGCCCCCATTCCCAGTCCTGCGGCCACTATCAGGGCGGCGGTGGCGAGCTGGCGTGTGTAGCGCACGAGCATTCCTTCCTCAGATGTGTTGCGACGCAATAGGACCAGTGTATTCCACCACAGGCACTACTCGCCAAAAGGCACAAGAATCTTGGTCACCAGAGTCTCCACCCACTCCAGGAGCGGGCCGTCCGTGAGCGGGGAACCCCCGACTCGCGAGGTGAGCGGCAGCGGCACGAGAACCTGGCGAACAGCGGCCTTGATGACCGTTCCGGGGTGCAGACGCTTGAGGCGCATGACCTGGGAATCGCGCAGTTCGACGGGCGAGACGCGCAGGTACTTGCCCTGCGTGACGATCTCGGTAATCCCCGCGCGGCGCACAATCTCGCGCAGCCGTGCGACGGCGAAGAGTAGATCGACCTGGGGCGGGATCGGACCGTATCGGTCGACGAGTTCCTCGCGCACGTCCGATTCCTGTTCGGGCGTGGCGATGGCCGCGATCTTGGCGTAGACCTCGAGGCGCAGGCGTTCGCCGCGCACGTAGCCGTCGGGAATGTGCGCGTCGACCTGCAGGTCCATGCGCACGTCCGTCTTTTCGGTGGGGGCGTCGCCTCGGTAGGCGGCGACCGCGTCGGAGACCATACGCACGTAAAGATCGAATCCGACGCCCTCGACGTGACCGGACTGTGCCCCTCCCAGGAGGTTGCCGGCACCTCGGATCTCGAGGTCGCGCTGAGCGACGGCTAGGCCGGCTCCCAGCTCGGTGTTCGCGGCGATCGTCTTGAGACGCTCGTGCGCGGTCTCGGTGAGCGCCTTGTCGCCGGGGTAGAAGAAGTACGCGTAGGCGCGTTCGCGGCCTCGTCCAACGCGCCCGCGCAGCTGGTGGAGCTGAGACAGGCCGAAGGTGTCGGCGCGGTCCACGATGAGCGTATTCGCGTTGGAAATGTCCAGGCCGGTTTCGACGATGGTCGTACACACGAGAACGTCGAACTCGTGGTTCCAGAAGTCCTGAATGACGGCCTCGAGCTGGTGCTCGTTCATCTTGCCGTGGGCCGTGCGCACGCGCGCCTCGGGAACCAGCTCGGTGATGTGGGCGGCGACCGAGGAGATCGAGTCGACGCGGTTATGCACGTAGAAGACCTGGCCGTCGCGCAGGAGCTCGCGTCGGATCGCGGCGCTAACCTGGGCGTCCGTGTAGGCGCCGACGAAAGTCAGGACCGGCTGGCGTTCCTCGGGTGGGGTCTGGAGGATCGACATCTCGCGGATGCCGGAGATCGCCATCTCGAGCGTTCGCGGGATCGGGGTGGCCGACATCGACAGGACGTCGACGTCGGTGCGCAGGGCCTTGAGGGTCTCCTTGTGCTCGACGCCGAAGCGCTGCTCCTCGTCGATGATGACGAGGCCGAGCTTCTTGAACGAAACGGTGCCGGTCAGCAGCGAGTGGGTGCCGATGACCAGGTCCACTTCGCCCGATGCCAAACCCGCCTTGACCTCCTCGGTTTCCTTCGGGGTCGAGAAGCGCGAGAGCGTGCCGATGCACACGGGGAAGCCGGCGTAGCGCTCAGCGAAGGTCTCCGCGTGCTGGGTGACCAGCAGGGTCGTGGGTACGAGGACAGCGGCCTGATAGCCGTCCTGGATGGCCTTGAAGGCTGCACGCACGGCAATCTCGGTCTTACCGTAGCCGACGTCTCCGGTGAGCAGGCGGTCCATGGGGACGGGCTTCTCCATGTCGGCCTTGACCTCGTCGATGGTGACGAGCTGGTCGGGGGTCTCGACGTAGGGGAAGGCATCTTCGAGTTCGCGCTGCCAGGGCGTGTCAGGGCCGAAGGCATGGCCCTTGGTCTGCTGGCGCACGGCGTACAGGCGGATGAGTTCCTTGGCGACCTCGTTGACGGCCTTCTTCGCGCGGGCCTTGGTCTTGGCCCAGTCGGCGCCGCCCATCTTGGTCAGGGAGGGCTCGTCGGATCCGGTGTACTTGGAGATCTGGTCCAGCGCGTCGGTGGGCACGAAGAGCCGATCAGCGGGCTGGCCGCGCTTGGAGGGCGCGTATTCGATGACCAGGTAGTCGCGCGTCGAGGCGGCGTCCCCGCGACCGATCGACCGGGAGACCAGCTCGATGAAGCGTCCGATGCCGTGCTGGTCGTGGACGATGTAGTCCCCGGGGTGCAGGGTCAGCGGGTCGACGCCCTTGCGCCTACGCGAGGGCATGCGCCGCATGTCGCGCGTGGACGCACCAGCTCGCCCGGTGAGGTCGCCTTCGGTGAGGATCGCGACCTTGAGGTGGGGTGCGACGAAACCGACGCCGGCCTGCGCGGTCGTAATGGTGACGAGGCCGGGATCAGGGCGCGCTTCCACGTTATCCGCGAGCGCGGCCGGGCACGAGGCGTCGGTGAGGATGGAGCGGATGCGTCGGCCCGGGCCGGGGCCTTCGGTTGTGACGACGATGCGCCAGCCATCGCGGGCCAGGTCGGTGAGATCGGCGGCGGCTCGGACGAAGTCTCCGCGGTAGGGGTGCACGTCGCGGGCGCCCACACGCATGAGGGTGGGCGACACGACGACTGGCGCGGGTCCGTCCGCGGAGGGCGAGTCCGCCTCGGCCTCGTCGATCGCGGAGGCGAGGTCGGCGGGCGGCAGGTCGGTGAGCTCCCACCAGGGGCGCTTACCGCTCCCCCACAGGTCGGCCAGGTCGAGGAACGAGGCCTTGGAGGCCTCGAGCGGGGTGTCTGCTCCCCCGGCGGCAGCGCTCCACGCGGCGGCGAGGAACTCCTCGGTTGTGGCGACGAGGTCGGCGGCGCGGGCGCGGATGCGTTCGGGGTCGGAGGCGAGGATCGGCGAGCCCGCGGGCAGCAGGTCGAGGAGGGATTCCATGCCGCCGACGAGGATCGGAGCGAGGGACTCGATGCCGGGTGCGGCGATTCCGTCTGCGG
>CATYYP010000057.1 GCA_958415245.1 Schaalia odontolytica
ACGCGGCGCGCATGGCCCTGTGGGGCGACGGCCGCCACACGGTGAGCCTGGACGTGGTCATCGAGACGATGCGCCAGACCGGAAACGACATGCTCTCGAAGTACAAGGAAACGTCGGAGGGCGGCCTGGCTGTCAACGTCGTGGAGTGCTGAGGCGCGGCGAGCCCTCGCTGGAGGGCTTGAGTGGCCTGGCCGCGGTGCCGGAGGGCGGCGGCAGGGCCAGGGCGGGCCTCGAGATCGACCACTCCGAGCCGCAGGCTCGAGTGTGGCGATCTCGCGGGCGGGCCGCCGCCCACCGGCACACACAGCGGCCCGGCCCCACAGCCGGGGCCTCCGGCGCCCGGAACACCAGCGGGGCCACACAGCACCACCACACAGCGGCACCACGCAGCACACCACGCCAACGGGTGGGGCGCCTTCCGGCACCCCACCCGTCATCAACACCCATCAACACCCGTTGATCAGCAAGGATTCACTCCGTCGCCAGCGCCTCCGAGGGGCTGACCTTGGCGGCCCGGCGGCCCGGCAGCCACGAAGCGATCAGCGCGGACACGATGGCCACAACGCACACGCCGACCAGCTGCAGCCACGGCACGCTCAGCACGGGAGTGGCTCCCTCGATGGGCAGGGACATCACGCCGACCCACCCGAAGGCGACGCCCATGCCGACGCCGATCAGCGCACCGGTCATCGACAGGAACAGCGCCTCGAGGGCGAGGAGGCTCTTCATCTGGCGTCGCGTCAGGCCGAGCGCCCGCAGCAGCCCGTTCTCGCGGATGCGTTCGGCGACCGACAGGGACAGTGTGTTGGCCACGCCCACCAGGGACACGAGGACGGACACGCCGAGCAGTCCGACGAGGACAAGCATCAGCTGGTCGATGATCTTCGTGTACGTCTGGCGCTCCAGAGCGGAGCCGTTGACGCTCAGGTGCGAGTCCTTGAGCAGCGCGGCCTGGACGGTCTCGGCGTCGGCTCCGTCGGCCATCTTGATGATGATCGCCTGACGCTCAAGCGATGTCGCGATGGATCGCAGGGTCTTCTCGGAGACCTGGGCCTCCCCGACGCTGCCGTTCTTGTCGTAGGTGGCGCTCAGGTCCACGCACGTGTCGGCGCACAGGCGCAGCGTCTGCCCGGCCAGGGCCTCGTCGCCGACGCGCACCTGGTTATCGCCCAGCTGGGTGACGGTCGAGTGGGTGACACCCGTGTAGTCGGGTTCTCCGCTGATCATGACCGACGAGGCCTGGGCCTCGTCCTCCGCCCCGGTTCCCTCACCGGAAGCGTAGGCGGGCGCGCCCGAGGTGGTCGTCAGGGTGCCGGGGGCGGCGTACTGGGCGACGGTGGCGGCGACGCCGTCGGTGGCCGCGATGGCGGCCTGCTGGTCGTCGGTGAGCGCCCCGCTCGTGGAGGTGGCCATGAGGTCGAAGGGTCGCGCGTCGTTCACGGCGTTGGTCAGCGTGGTGCGCACGGAGGCGGCTCCGACGATGATGGTGACGACGAGGGTCACACCGATGATGATCGCGGTGCCGGTCGCGGAGGTGCGGCCGGGGTTGCGCATCGTGTTCTCGCGGGCCATGGCGGACAGCGTGCCCGGGAAAACCGAGCCGAACGCGCGGGTGAGGGCCGGCAGCAGCACGGAGGCGACGAGCAGCGCGCCGAGGAGGGCCATGAGCGACCCGCCGAAAGCCCCGAGGAATTTCGTACCGCCGCTATCCGAGCGCCACGCGAGGGCCACAGAAGCGCAACCGGCCACCGCGATGAGCGCACCGATGATGAAGCGGACGGTGTGCTTCTTGCGGGCGGCGGCCCCGGCCTCGTTCACGGGGGCGAGGGCGGCGACGGGCGCGACGCGGGAGGCGGCGCGGGCCGGGAAGACGCCGACCAGGGTCGTGAACAGGGTGGCACCCAGCCACGTGAAGACCAACTGCCAGATGGAGGCCCCCGCCAGCGCTGCGACGACGCTAGAGGCCAGGCCGGTTCCCGCCTCCGCGAGCCCGCCAATCAGCCATCCGAGCGCGACGCCAATCGCGGACGAGATCGCTCCGATCGCGAGGGCCTCGCGGGTCACGAGCGAGCGGACCTGTCGCCTGGTTGCTCCCAGCGTGCGCAGCAGCGCCAGTTCGCGGGTACGCTGCGTGAGCACGACTCGGAAGGTCGAGGAGACGACGATAGAGGCCACGAGCGCCGCGATCGCCGGGAAGATCAGCATGATGCCCATCGTCACGGATGCTCCCAGGCGCGCCTGGTTGAGGTCGTCCTGGATTGCCTTGTGCACGCTGGTCACCGTCACACCCGAGATGCCGCTGAGCGCGGAGTTTGCTGTCGCCACCCACTCGTCCTGGGTGGCGCTGGGAGGGTTTGCGTTGCTGTCCGCATCCGCTCCGGAAGTCGCGACGATGAACTGCCCGGAGGCGGTCGTTCCGAAGATCGCGGAGAATCCGCCGTCGGTCACGTAAGAGGCGGGGATGCCCATACTGATCGTGTTCGAGCGGGTGGTGCCCACGATGGTAAGGGTGCGGTAGTCGCCCTCGGTGAATCCGGCGCGCACGCGGACGGTGTCGCCGACCTTCAACGAGAGGGTCGAGGCCGTGTGCTCGGGGATGGCGATCTGGTCGTCGGCGGTCGGGGTGGTTCCGGCGCTCAGGTCGAGGTCCGCGAAGGGCTTGGGGGCCAGCGGCGACACGTAGAGGCCGGCGCGCGTCGCGTCGGTCTGGGCGTCGGCAGGCCACTGGGCCATGTGCTTGATGGCGGTGACGCCGCTGGTGGAGCGCAGGATTTCTTCGGCGCGCTGAGTCGACTCGTCGGTCGCGTCCTTGTTCTGGGAGACGACGATCGTTCCGCCGCGGTACTGCTGGTAGACGCTGGAGGTCAGGCCCGAGGTCATCGCCGTCATAACGATAAGGGTGATGACGATGAAGGCCGTGGAGATGGCGACGGCCAGGCCGGTGGAGATGTAGCGGCGGCCGTGGGAGCGCAGGTTGGCGCTCAGGAGGGAGTTTGTTGCAGACATGAGGTGAGCCTTGGGGTGTGGGCGCGCGCGTTCAGCGCAGCGCCGCAGTGAGGGAGTCGGCGGTGACGTCGCGCAGGTCGGAAACGATGCGTCCGTCGCGGCACACGAGGACACGGTCCGCGTAGGCGGCGGTGGAGGTGTCGTGGGTAACCATGATGACGCTCTGGCCAAGTTCGTCGACGGCGCGGCGCAGCAGGTCCATGACCTCGGTGGTCGAGTGGGAGTCGAGGTTGCCGGTGGGCTCGTCCGCGACGATGACGGCGGGGCGGCTCATGAGGGCGCGGGCGACGGCGACGCGCTGCTGCTGGCCGCCGGACATTTCGGAGGGGCGGTGACTCAGTCGGTCCGCGATGCCCAGGGAGTTAACGATGAGGTCGAACCATCCCTTCTCTGGGGTGGCCCCGGCCAGGCGCATCGGCAGGAGGATGTTGGCGCGGGCGTCCAGGGTGGGCACCAGGTTGAAGGACTGGAATACGAAGCCGATGCGGTCTCGGCGCAGCTTGGTCAGCGCGGTGTCTTTGAGGGCGGTGATATCGGTGTCTTCGACGAAGACGTGCCCGGAGGTGGGGGCGTCTAGGCCGGCGAGGATGTGCATCATCGTGGATTTGCCGGAGCCGGAGGGACCCATGATGGCGGTGAATTCGCCGGCACCGAAGCCGACGCTCACGTCGTCGAGGGCGCGCACCTGAGCGTCGCCGCTTCCGTAGATCTTGGAGACGCCCTGGAGTCGGACGATGGACGAGGCCGGGGCCCCTTGGTCGGCCACGGGGGCCTGCGCGATTGTCGTGTTCGTGTTCATGCATCCATCGTGCGCCTGCGGTGCGCGTCACCGCTACGGAGGTTTTCCCTGATTCATCCCCGAGACCACCCGGGGTCCCCTCGGGGTCGCTCGGCCGCCCCACCCCGGGGCTGCGACCGTTGATATTCCCATGTTATGTGCTTGCGGGGCCAGGGCGTGTTCATGCCAGACTGAGGTGCACACGCACACCCCACCGTAGCCCGGCCTCACCCTCACTACGCCGACCGGTCTACCCGAATCCGCCAAACTGCAGACCCATTGCCTCAAAATGACCGATTTTCAGCGAATTTTCCTAAATGGGTCTGCACTTTGGCGGCGCCCCCTAAAATTGACAGCAGGTCGAAGGAGACACGATGGATATGCATACGATCCACACCATTGCTGCGCATGCTCACACCACCACGGGGGCCGACAGTACGAGGCGACACGCCCTCGCCCAACGCGCAAAAACAGGAGACCTTGTGAGGATCGCTCCCGGTTACTACCTCGACACCGAGGCAATCACCACGCATCCCGACCCCTCCTTCGTCGTCACACTCTCACGGATGCTCGCCCTGAGAGACAAGCACCCCCACCTCATCGCTTCCGGACCGACCGCAGCTTGCCTCCAGGGTCTGCCACTTCTGTTCGAGCACCCACTTCACGTCACCACAATCTCGGACCAGCACCCGCGTCCGATCACGCTTCCCACGATTCATACAAGTTCACTCGTTTTCCCGGCGGTCACGGTGCGCCCGCATCGACAGCGAAAAAGGCACTCACCAACGATGATCCATTACAGCGACGACATCGTGGGCACAGCACTCGAAGACACCATCATCGAGTGTGCGCTCACCCTCGACCAGGAGGAAGCCTTTGTCGTCGCGTGCGCAGGCTTGCATGAACTGGCTCGATACCGCCGTTTCTACCGCGACGATTCACGTCAACGCGAGGAGAACAACCGATCTCGATTGCTTCGCCTGATCGGTTCCGTCGGACCACACACACCGGGGCGGACCTCAGCACGCTGGGTGATCACACACGCGGACGCAGGGTGCGACAGCGCAGGAGAATCGCGACTGCTCTACCTGCTGACAAAAGGTGGCCTGCAGGGGTTGGAAACTCAGTACCCGGTCTCAGCAGCGAATAAGTGGTACTTCATCGACATCGCCTTTCCGGAGCACCGGATCGGAATCGAGTTTGATGGCCGCGGCAAGTACGGTTCCGATGTTGACTCCGTCCACCGTTCCATCGAAGCCGAGGAGCGCCGCCAGCGCTTACTCGAGGCTCAGGGTTGGCGGATCCGCCGCTTCCGGTGGGAGGCACTCGCCCACCCCGAAGAAGTCATTGCGCAGATTCGAGCATTGTATGGCCGTGACTAGTTCAGCCGCGTAAGGTTGAGCCTCAAACAGGCTCTGGGCACTGGGCAAGGTTCAGCACGTGACCAGGGACGCCGGTCTACTCCTACGCATCACATGCGCCCACACCACTTGGATATGCCCGCAGAGTTTCGTCCTTGCACCGTTTGTCGCACTCACAACCACGATCCGCCAAACTGCAGACCCATTGCCTCCAAATAACCGATTTTCAGCGTTATTTGCCGAATGGGTCTGCACTTTGGCGAAATACCCCTCGAGGTACTAGTGGTGGCGGTGCCTGGCTGTGGCGCCCGTGGGCGGTGGCGGGGCCTGGCCGGGCTTCGAGATCGACCACTCCGAGCCGCAGGCTCGCGTGTGGCGATCTCGCGGGCGGGCCGCCGCCCACGGGCGCACCAAGCAGCCCGGCCTCACAAAGCACACGCAGCGCCCGGAACACCCGTGGGGCCTGAAGCGACTACAACTCGTCCGACTCGCCGCGCGGCTCGCGCAGGGATAGTCCGCGGTATCGGTTGATGGCGGCACCCACGTCGATGAGGCGCGGGCGCGCCAGGAACGCCGGGTAGGAGCGGGCGCCGAACTTGCAGACGGCGTCCAGGCCCTCGGAGGCGAGGCGCCGTCCGAGCTTGGCCATGAGCTCAGGCATGGACTGCTTGCCGGCCATCTCCTCGAGGACGCCGCGCACGCACCAGGCGATGGCCTCGGCCTGCCCGGGGTCTACGACGGCGGCGACGTCGGAAATGTCGATGGTTGATCGGTCGATGGTCAGCACGGACGTGCCCGAGGCCTTGGTACGCGGGCGGTCCACGCGGGCCTTCGCGGACGGCACGCGGGGTGCCGCCTCCCAGCTGGTGGGGGCGTCGGTGCGGGGGCGCGGCAGGTCGGCCACGACCTCGCGTGCGCGGGAGGTGACGTCGAGGCAGCGGTAGTTGTCCATCATGAGGACCCGGTCGGCGGCGTCGAGGAAAGCGCCGGAGCCGCCGACAACCATGATGAGGGAGACGCCGGCCTCGGTGAGGGAGGTGACGCGGTCGACGAGGGGCGTGATGGGTTCCTTCTCGGCGGCGACGAGGTCGCGCATGCGCGTGTCACGGATGAGGAGGTTGGTCGCGGAGGTGTCCTCGTCGATGAGGAGCGTGCGCGCGCCCAGCTCGAGGGATTCGATGATGGAGGCGGCCTGCGAGGTGGAGCCGGACGCGTTCTCGGTGGAGAAGGACGTGGTGTCGGCGCCGCCGGGCAGGTGGGTGATGAACGGCGAGATGTCGACGCCGGTGACGGCTCGCCCGTCGGCGGCGCGCACCTTTGTGGCGGTGGGGTCGGTGGCGACGAGCTCGCGGCCGTCGCCGGGGATGTGTGCGTACACGCCCTGAGCGATGGCCTCCAGCAGCGTGGACTTGCCGTGGTAGCCGCCGCCCACGATGAGGGTCAGGCCCGGGGGGATCGCCATGCCGGACACCTCGCCGGCGTGCGGCAGGGTGACGGTGGCGCGCAGGGTCTCGGGGGCATTGAAGGCGACGACGCCGTCACCGGTCAGGGGCGTCTCGGAGACGCCGGATCGGCGTGCCAACAGGGCTTCGTCGGCGACGAAGGACACCCAGCCGCGTTCCTCGAGGATGCCCTGGAGGGCGCGGTAGTCCTCGTAGGCGGCAACGTGGCCGAGGAGACGCGAGCGCTTGCGGGTCGTGTCCGGGTCCTCGGAGACGAAGTCGAAGCAGTCCATGACGATGTTGGGCACGTCCACGTCGAAGAGGCGGGCGGCGCTCTTACCGAGGATCGTGCGTCCGCGCGCGGGGAGCTTGACCTGGAAGCGGACCTCGACGCGGTCGGGCAGGACGGTCGCGTAGGAGCGCTGGAGGATGAGGGCGCCGGCGCGGGCGATCGACACGTCGCGGGTGCCGCGGGCGCGGATGGCCTCGTCGAAGGAGCGTGCAATGAAGTCGGCGGCCGCCAGGCGCGCGTCGGACGAGGCCAGGGCGGCCTCGGGCAGTCCCATTGCCTCGGGCGTCGACCAGGCGCGCAGGGACGAGGGCGGGGCGTAGGGATCGGCCTGCACGTGATCGATCGCGAGGGTGAAGTCCCCGTAATCCCAGGCACCGAGGGCATTCTTGTAGAAGCCGTAGGGGCGTCCGTCCGCGTATCGCAGCTGGTCGAGGAGGTCAGCGTCGGTTCCGGACGTCGAGCGCGAGGGTGCTTCGTATCGGGGAGTCATGCTCTCAAGAATACAGGCGGAGCCTGCGGAAACGGCATCACCGTTCCTACAGGCTCCAGGGTGTGAGGAGTCGGCGCTGTCGCGCGACTCTCACGGGTGGCGAGGTGGTATCAGCACACGACTTATCGTTCGCTGAGGAAAAAGGCGAGGAGAAGGGCAAGAGGCACTAGAAGCTGGAGTGATGCGCATATGGACGTGACGACCACCGCGGTATTCGTCAGCGACATGATGTCCTGCGGGGCATTCAGGCGCTTTGCCTTCCTGCGCTGCATGAACGACAACACCATCGCGGGGATCGAGAGGAACAGATAGGCAGTCAGGAAGCTAATGCCAGCCAAGATCATGGCGAGATGCGCCTGGGAACGCAGGTCCGCGTAGGCAACGAGGTTTGAAGTCGCGTAGTACGGCTGCGCATAGGTCGGCGTGGGCTGACTGTACGCCGTCCCATTGGGCACGCCGTAGGCGGGCTGCTGGCCGTACGCCGCCTCGGGCTGGCCGTACGGCGCGGATGCAGCCGGGCCGTACGGCGTCTGCTGCGCGTAGGGATCCTGCGCACTCGCAGGATTGGCCCCGTAGGGGTAAGCCGGATCACTCATGGTGTACTCCAGATAGTTCCGTGCGGATGACGGTGGGCGCTATCGTAGCAGCGGCCGTCAACCACTATGCGTTGGGGCCCGAGGAAACTCGCCGTTTCCTCGGGCCCCATACGTAACGATACGTCAGCTGTTGGCGGCCGCACTCGCGCCGACGATCACCATCAAGATGATGAAGAACAAGAAACCCGCAACGAGGAGCGCAATCTGGATGATCGAGCAGATCTTCGCAGCGCTCTCCACATCGGCCATCACGTCCATCGGGGCGCCCAGGATCTTGGCTTCCTCGACCAGCTTGTTAGTCCAGAACCACATGCCGCCAGCAAGCAGGAGGTGGCCGAACAGGAAACTCACGAAGGAGAGCACGCGGGCCGTCGACGCGTTCGAACGGATCCTCTCAATCTCGGGGTTGAGGGCGTAAACGGGCTGGCCGTAGGCCGGCTGGGCCTGACCGTAAGCCTGCTGAGGCTGTTCCTGGCCGGCGGCGGGGTAGGCGTTCACGGGATCGCTCATGAGTGACTCCAAATGGGTTGTGTCGATCGGATACGGCTGTCATCGTAGCCGACGCGAGAGTATAAAAATAAATAAAACGGCCTTTAGTTACCGCGAACACAGTGGCCGCCACTGGATCGCTAGCGCATGTTCTCCGAAACAATCAGCAAGATAATCAGGCTCACCTGCAGGAGGAGCATGCCGAACGCAATGCCGCGCGCAATGTTCACCTTCCGCGTCACGTCGGACGGAGCGTCGATCTCCCGGGCGTGGGTACACAGGCGCTGCGCCCGGACCGCGTTGGCGAGCAGCAGAATAACCGGCGTCGTGAAGAACCACACGAAGGACATCACGATGGCGACGGTCGCGTTGGACTTGAGGCGGGAGAAGGCCAGCTGCCGGAGCTGATCCGTGGACGGCTGCGCGGGCTGGCTCGCGTACGCGGCCTGCGGATTCACGCCGTACTGCGGAGCGGCGGCCTGCTGCATCGGCTGAGCGACGGGTGCAGGCTGCGGCCGGTAGGCGCTTGGCTGTCCGTAGGACTGCATCGGCTGGGCGGGTGCGCCCTGCTGGGGATACGCAGCAGGGGTGCCGTACGCCGGTGCCGCGCTGGCGGCCGTGACCCCGCTGTGCCCGGGAGCGTAGGGCGACTGCTGCGCGGCGGGCGCGGCGGGCGCGACGTTCACGGGTGCACCCACCGGGGGCGCATAC
>CATYYP010000058.1 GCA_958415245.1 Schaalia odontolytica
ATGTAAAGCGCAATTAGGATTAGGTTGGGGATAGCGGTCGCATCGATGGTCGGCTCGGCAACATCGTGTTCACCGCAGCCACAGCCGCCACCTCGGACCTCGGGGTGGGGAAGCTGTTCGATCGTCATGGTGTGGCCTTTCTATAGTGAAGTATCTGGGGCGCCGTCGGCGCTCATTGAATTTTACCGGGTTTGCCCCTTTCATTGCACTATCAACGGGGCAACGTATTGCCATCAAAGACGAGGTACCCGGTAGGGGTATTACTTATACCCCTACCAGGTATGGAACAATGCACACCCCGGGGCACCGCGTTGTTTTCTTCGCGCGCGCAATGTTGCACGACGACTTCACCACGATCGCCTTCTGGCAACACCACGTGGTGTTTCACACGTGGAGGCGTCACACCGGCTCCTGACGAGGAGCGTAGGATGGATCTACGACAGATCCTTTAATGACCGTCCCGTGAGGCGGGGAAGGAGTGAGCGTGGCCGAAGTGCACGCAGATCGCGCATCGCGCGGCAAAGAAGTATTGGGAGTTGGCGACGTCGCACGCTCCCTGACCCGTATCGCCTATGAGATCGTCGAACGAAACGGCGGCAGCGATAACCTTGTCATCGCAGGCATCCCCACTCGTGGCGCAACGTTGGCGCGTCGTCTCGTCAATCGCATTCGGGAAGTCTCCGGCACCTACGCGGAACTCGCAATCATCGACACCACGATGTACCGCGACGACCTGGCCTCTCAGCCCCTGAGGGCTCCGAAAGAGACCCTGGTGCCTCGCACTGGCATCAACGGCAAGACCGTCGTCCTCGTTGACGACGTGTTGTACACCGGTCGCACCATCAAGGCTGCGCTCGATGCTCTTACTCGTATCGGTCGCCCTGCGGCCGTTCAGCTCGCAGTCCTCGTCGACCGAGGCCACCGCGAGCTTCCGATTCGCCCGGACTACGTCGGCAAGAACCTGCCGACCTCCCGCGACGAAATCGTCACCATTCTGCTCGACGAAACAGACGGGCGCGATGGCGTCCTTCTGGGGAAAGGCCTGTAAACGATGAGCCTGAGCCATCTCATTTCGATCCGTGACTTGACGCGCGAGGAGGCGATTCTGATCCTCGACACGGCGGAGCAGATGGCCGCCACTCAGCGCCACGGCGTGAAGAAGCTTCCGACGCTTCAGGGCAAGACCGTCGTCAACCTCTTTTTCGAGGATTCGACGCGCACCCGCATCTCCTTTGAGACCGCCGCCAAGCGCCTGAGCGCCGACGTCATCAACTTCCAGTCCCGCGGCTCCTCCGTCTCGAAGGGCGAGTCGCTCAAGGACACCGCGCTCACGCTGGAGGCCATGGGCGCGGACGCGGTCATCGTGCGCCACTCCTCGTCGGGCGCCGCACACCGTCTCGCGCACGCCGGCTGGATGAATCTGCCGGTCCTCAACGCGGGTGACGGTACCCACCAGCATCCGACGCAGGCACTCCTCGACGCAATGACCCTGCGCCGCCACTACGCACCGTCGCTCGGCGAGGATGGAGCGCCCGCCCCCGGCTCCGGCCTCGACGGCGCACACGTCGTCATCGTCGGCGACGTCCTTCACTCGCGCGTGGCGCGCTCCAACGTCGATCTCCTGACGCTCCTGGGCGCACACGTCACCCTCGTTGCACCCCCGACGCTCCTGCCGATCGGCGTGGAGACCTGGAACTGCGACACCTCTTACAACTTCGACGAGGCCCTCGCGAGCCGCCCCGACGCGGTCATGATGCTGCGGGTGCAGCGCGAGCGCATGTCGAGCGCGGGCGGTGGTTTCTTCCCGTCGCCCGGCGCCTACCACGCGGAGTACGGCCTCACCCCGGCACGCTTCGCCACACTGGCGCCCAACGCCGTCGTCATGCATCCCGGCCCGATGAACCGAGGCCTCGAAATCTGCGCTGAGGCTGCCGACTCAGACCAATCTGTCATCGTCGAACAGGTGTCGAACGGTGTGTGCATCCGCATGGCCGCCCTCTACCTGCTACTTGCATCGGAAGGACACAGCAATGACTGAACAGACCCGTGACATCCTGATCACCGGAGCCTCGCTACTCGGCGGGGAACCCACCGACATTGCGCTGTCCGGTGGCACCATCGTCGCGATCGGTGCCGACGCCCGTAACGCCGTGCGTGACCCGCGCGTCATCGACGCTGAGGGCCTGATCGCCCTGCCCGGCCTCGTCGACATCCACACCCACCTGCGCCAGCCCGGCGGCGAGGACGCCGAGACCGTTTTCACAGGTACGCGCGCGGCCGCGGTCGGCGGCTACACGGCCGTCCACGCGATGGCCAACACGACGCCCACGCAGGACACGGCCGCCATTGTCGACCAGGTGCTGCGCCTGGGCGAGGAGGCCGACTGGGTCGAGGTGCGTCCCGTCGGTGCCGTCACCAAGGGCCTGGAAGGCAAGCAGCTCGCCTCTCTCGGCTCGATGGCCCGTTCGCGCTCGAAGGTCCGCGTCTTCTCCGACGATGGCAAATGCGTCTCCGATCCTGTACTCATGCGCCGCGCCCTCGAATACGTCAAGGGCTTCGGCGGCGTGATCGCCCAACACAGCCAGGATCCGGCCCTCACCGAGGGCGCTCAGATGAACGAGTCGACGCTGTCCGGCGAGCTCGGCCTGGCCGGTTGGCCAGCCGTCGCCGAAGAGGCGATCATCGCCCGCGACATCCTGCTCGCCAAGCACGTCGGCTCGCGCCTGCACGTATGTCACCTGTCGACCGCGGGTTCGGTTGACCTCGTGCGCTGGGGTAAGGCACAGGGCGTTGATATCACGGCCGAGGCCACGCCTCACCACCTGCTCCTGACCGAGCAGCTGGCCGCCACCTACGACCCGCTCTACAAGGTGAACCCGCCGCTGCGCCGCGCCGAGGACGTCGAGGCGGTGCGCGAAGGCCTCGCCGACGGCACAATCGACTGCATCGGCACTGACCACGCTCCGCATCCCCTCGAGATGAAGGACTGCGAGTGGCAGGCCGGCGCGTTCGGCATGACCGGCCTGGAGACGGCGCTGCCGATCATTATCGAGACGATGGTGAACACGGGCCGCATGAACTGGGCGGACGTTGCTCGCGTGATGTCGACTGTTCCCGCCCAGATCGGCCGCGTGGAATCGCAGGGCCAGGGCCTGGTCGTCGGTGCTCCCGCACACGTCACCCTCGTCGATGCGACGGTGCGCGTGACGGTTGACCCCGCCAAGCAGTGGACGCGCTCCACGAACTGCCCCTTCCGCGGCATGGAACTGCCCGGACAGGTGCGCTACACGATCTACAACGGCGTCCCGACGGTCGTCGACGCCACCCCGATTGCCAAGGAGGACCGATGACCACGTCCGATATCGCTCTGCTCGTCCTGGAGGACGGCACCGTTTTCAAGGGCCGCGCATGGGGCGCGAAGGGCCGCACGCTCGGCGAGATTGTGTTCTCGACCGGCATGACCGGCTACCAGGAGACGCTCACCGACCCGTCGTACCACCGCCAGATCGTCGTCATGACGGCCCCGCACATTGGCAACACCGGTGTCAACGACGAGGATCCCGAGTCCTCGCGCATCTGGGTCGCGGGCTTCGTCGTGCGCGACGCCGCCCGCCGCGCCTCCAACTGGCGCTCGCGCCGCGAGCTGGAGGACGAGCTGATCTCTCAGGGCATCGTCGGCATTGCGGACGTCGACACCCGTGCGATCACCCGACACATCCGCGAGCGCGGCGCAATGCGCGCCGGCATTTTCTCGGGTGACGCGCTGCCCGTGGGTGCGCAGTACCTGGGGGACGAGGCCGTGGCCTCCCTCATGCGTATCGTCGCCGATTCGCCCGCGATGAGCGGCCAGGCGCTCGCCGCCGAGGTGTCGACGGACGAGACCTACGTGGTGGAGCCCCTCGGCGACTTCGAGGGCAAGGAACCCATCGCGCGCGTCGTCGCCGTCGACCTCGGTATCAAGTCGCGCACGCCCTACCACCTCGCGGCGCGTGGAGCGCGCGTCTACGTGGTGCCCTCCACCGCATCTTTCGCCGACATCGAGGCACTCAAGCCGGACGGCGTCTTCTTCTCCAACGGCCCCGGTGATCCGTCGACGGCCGACCACGAGATCGGAGTGCTGCGCGCCGTCCTCGACGCGGGTATTCCGTACTTCGGTATTTGCTTCGGTCACCAGCTCTTCGGTCGCGCCCTCGGCTACGGCACCTACAAGCTGGACTATGGTCACCGCGGCATCAACCAGCCGGTGAAGGACGTGGCCACGGGCCGCGTGGAGATCACCGCTCACAACCATGGCTTCGCCGTGGACGCACCGGTGGGGGAGCCTTCGGTCGCTCCCTTCGAGTCGGGCCGCTACGGGCGCGTCGAAGTCTCGCATGTCGGCCTCAATGACGGCGTCGTCGAGGGCCTGCGCGCCCTGGACATTCCCGCCTTCTCCGTCCAGTACCACCCCGAGGCAGCTGCAGGCCCGCACGACGGCGAGCTGCTCTTCGATCGCTTTATTTCCCTGATGACTACTGCTAAGGAGACCCACTGATGCCCCGCAGGAACGATCTGTCCTCCGTCCTCGTCATCGGATCGGGCCCCATCGTCATCGGCCAGGCGTGCGAGTTCGACTACTCGGGCACGCAGGCATGCCGTGTGCTCAAGGAGGAGGGCCTGCGCGTCATCCTCGTTAACTCCAACCCGGCCACCATCATGACCGACCCGGGCATCGCCGACGCTACCTACGTCGAGCCGATCACCCCGGAGGTCGTGGCCTCAATCATCGAGAAGGAGCGTCCCGACGCGCTGCTTCCCACGCTGGGCGGTCAGACGGCGCTGAACACGGCCGTCGCGCTCTCCGAAATGGGCATTCTCGAGCGTTTCAACGTCGAGCTGATCGGCGCGTCCATCGACGCGATCCGCGCCGGTGAGGACCGCGAGGAGTTCAAGGAGATCGTCGAGCGCTCCGGCGCCGAGGTCGCACGTTCCTTCATCGCCCACACGATGGAGGAGTGCCACGCGGCCGCCGCCGAGCTCGGCTACCCCCTCGTCGTTCGTCCCTCCTTCACGATGGGTGGGCTCGGCTCCGGTTTTGCTTACACCCCCGAAGACCTCGAGCGCATCGCCGGCCAGGGCCTGGCCGCCTCGATCACGACCGAGGTTCTGCTCGAGGAGTCGATCCTCGGCTGGAAGGAATACGAGCTCGAGCTCATGCGCGACAAGGCGGACAACGTCGTCGTCGTGTGTTCGATCGAGAACGTCGACCCTGTGGGCGTGCACACGGGTGACTCAATCACGGTCGCTCCCGCCCTGACCCTGACCGACCGCGAGATGCAGCGACTGCGCGACATTGGTATCGCCGTCATCCGCGCCGTGGGCGTGGACACGGGCGGCTGTAACATCCAGTTCGCGATTCACCCCGAGACGGGGCGCATCATCGTCATCGAAATGAACCCGCGCGTGTCGCGTTCGTCCGCGCTGGCCTCGAAGGCGACGGGCTTCCCGATTGCGAAGATCGCCGCGCGCCTTGCCACCGGCTACACGCTCGACGAGATTCCGAACGACATCACGGGCTCGACCCCGGCCTCGTTCGAGCCGACGCTCGACTACGTGGTCGTCAAGGTCCCGCGCTTCACCTTCGAGAAGTTCCCGGCCGCCGACCCGACCCTCACAACCTCGATGAAGGCCGTCGGCGAGGCCATGGCGATCGGTCGTTCCTACACGGAGGCCCTGCAAAAGGCTCTGCGCTCGATCGATAAGGGCGGCGTGCAGTTCCACTGGGACGGCGACGCGCCCACGCCCGAGGAGACGCGCGCGCTCGTCGAGGCCGCTGCAGTCGGAACCGAGGGCCGTCTCGTTCAGGTCCAGCAGGCAATTCGCGGCGGTGCAACCCTCGAGGAACTCTTCGAGTCGACGAAGATCGACCCGTGGTTCCTCGACCAGATGTTCCTCCTCGACGAGGTCGCGACTCGCATTCGCGAGGCCGAGGCTCTCACGGGCGACGTCCTCGCCGAGGCGAAGCGTCACGGCTTCTCCGACCGTCAGATCGCTGCGATGCGTGGCCTGTCCGAGGACACGGTGCGCGAGGTGCGCGGCGCGTTTGGCATCCACCCCGTCTTCAAGACGGTCGACACCTGCGCCGCCGAGTTCGCGGCCCGCACTCCCTACCACTACTCGACCTACGACCAGGAGAACGAGGTCCGTCCGCGCGAGCGCGAAGCCGTCATCATCCTAGGTGCCGGTCCTAACCGCATCGGTCAGGGCATCGAATTCGACTACTCGTGCGTGCACGCCGCCATGTCGCTGCGCGAGCACTACGAGACCATCATGGTCAACTGCAACCCCGAAACGGTGTCGACCGACTACGACATCTCCGACCGCCTCTACTTCGAGCCCCTCACGCTCGAGGACGTCCTGGAAATCTACCGCGCCGAGTGCGCGGCCGGCCCCGTCAAGGGCATGATCGTCCAGCTCGGTGGCCAGACTCCGCTATCGCTGGCAGCCGACCTCGAGCGCGCCGGGGTGCCGATCCTGGGCACCAGCCCGCGCGCCATCGACCTTGCCGAGGACCGCGAGGAGTTCGGCAAGGTTCTTGAGGCGGCGCAGTGCCCGGCTCCCGCGCACGACACTGCACATACGCCCGAGCAGGTTATCACCGTGGCCGAGCAGGTCGGCTACCCGGTTCTCGTTCGCCCCTCCTTCGTGCTGGGCGGACGCGGCATGGCGATCATTAACGACGAGCCGGCGCTCCGCGAATACCTCGCAAGCCACGACTCCGAGCTGCTGTTCTCGCGCGGCCCGCTCCTGATCGACCGCTTCCTGGACGCTGCCATCGAGATCGATGTCGACGCCCTGTACGACGGTGAGGAGCTCTTCATGGGCGCGATCATGGAGCACATCGAGGAGGCGGGCATCCACTCGGGTGACTCCTCCTGCGTGCTGCCTCCCATGACGCTGTCCGCACGCGAGCTCGAGCGCATCACGGCCTCGACCGAGGCCATCGCACGCGGCGTCGGTGTGCGCGGCCTGATTAACATTCAGTTCGCCTTGCTCTCTGACACCCTCTATGTCATCGAGGCAAACCCGCGTGCCTCGCGTACCGTTCCCTTCGCCTCGAAGGCAACGGGAGTGCAGCTCGCGAAGGCCGCCGCCCTCATTCAGGTGGGCGCGACGATCGCCTCGCTGCGCCAGGAGGGCCTGCTGCCCACCCGCGACGCCCGTGAGATCCACGACGGCGGTTCGATCGCAGTGAAGGCAGCCGTCCTGCCCTTCAAGCGCTTCCGCACAGCAGGTGGCGAAATCGTCGACACTGTCCTCGGTCCCGAGATGCGCTCGACAGGCGAAGTCATGGGCATCGACCGCGACTTCCCGACCGCATTCGCCAAGTCCCAGCTCGGCGCGTCGACCGATATGCCGACGTCGGGCACCGTCTTCATTTCCATTGCGGATACCGACAAGCGAGCAATCGTTCTGCCGGCTGCCCGCATGCACGAGATGGGCTTTAACATCCTCGCGACCTCCGGAACAGCATCGGTTCTGCGCCGCAATGGCATCGAGGCACAGGCCGTTCGTAAGTCGTCCGAGGGCCGCGGCGACGGCGGCGAGCCGACGGTCGTCGACCTCATCAACGACGGCTCGATCGACATGGTCGTTAACACGCCTCAGCGCAGCGCCCCGCGTAATGACGGCTACCAGATCCGCGCCGCCGCCGCCTCCCAGGACCGCCCCGCGGTGACCACGCTGCAGGCATTCAACGCGATGGTCCAGGCCATCGAAGTGCGTATGCGCGGCGCATACTCCGTGCGCTCCCTGCAGGAATGGGATGCCATTCGATCGGAGGAAACACGATGACTACTTCCGGAATCAAGCCTGCCACCTCGGTCGGCTTCGGCGACCGCCTCTACGCCGCTATGCGCGCGTATGGACCCGTGTGCGTGGGCATCGATCCTCACGCGGGCCTGCTGCAGGAATGGGGACTTGACGACGACGCAAACGGTGTGCGAGAGTTCTCTCTTCGCGTCATCGAGGCGCTCGGCGGTCGCGTCGCCGCCTTCAAGCCTCAGGCAGCGTTTTTCGAACGGCACGGCTCTCGAGGCGTCGCTGTGCTCGAGGAAGTCATCGCCGCCTGCCGCGAGGTCGGCACGCTGTGCATCGTGGATGCCAAGCGCGGTGACATCGGCTCGACGATGGACGGTTATGCCCAGGCATTCCTGTCCGATTCTTCGCCGCTGGCGGGTGACGCCGTCACGCTCTCGCCCTACCTCGGCGTCGGATCGCTGACCCCCGCCCTCGAGTTGGCGCGCCAGACCGGCAGGGGAGTGTTCGTCTTGGCACTCACCTCCAACCCTGAGGGAGCCTCCGTGCAGCACGCCCGCGGCGAGGACGGAACCAGCGTTGCGGGCCGCGTCGTGTCCCAACTGGCGGACTTTAACAGCCAGTGTGACCAACAACACCTTGGCCCTGCTGGCATCGTCGTTGGGGCCACGGTCGGCGATGCGGTGAAGCGTTTGGGCATCGATCTCGCCTCGCTGAATGGCGCTTTTTTGGCTCCAGGAGTGGGCGCACAGGGCGCTGGCCCCGCGCAGGTCAGGGAGGTTTTCGCCGGCGCCGAAGATGCCGTCCTTGCCTCGTCTTCCCGTGCAATTCTGCGCTCAGGCCCGAGTATCGTCGGCCTTCGAGACGCCTACCGTGCAACGGTCGATTCGCTGCAATAATCTGCTGTGTTACTAAAGAAGCAGCGTTTTGGTCTGGCACTAGTGGTCTGGAAGGTGACATAGTTTATTTACCGAAGATCCCAACCGAGGAGATGATCAGAATGGCACTACCTGATCTCACGCCAGAACAGAGGGCGCAGGCTCTCGAGAAGGCAACGCAGGCACGGAGGCGTCGCGCCGAAGTGAAGAACGCGCTGAAGGCGCGCTCGATGAACCTGTCTGAGGTTTTGGAACTCGCTGATTCAGACGAGGCCGTGGCGAAGATGAAAGTCGTTTCGCTACTGGAGTCGCTGCCGCGCGTCGGCACGA
>CATYYP010000059.1 GCA_958415245.1 Schaalia odontolytica
CTGTGGCGCGAGGAGGACGGTGGCAACCCGCCGATCCTGTTCAACTTCTTCAACAACTTCTACGGCATGGGCGGCCAGACCTTCGGCGAGACCATGGGCTACGAGATCCTCGCCCGCGTGGGCGCTGCCCTCAACCCCGAGGCCATGCACGCCGAGCGCGTCGATGGCCTCAACCCGCTGGCCGTCGCGGATGCGACCACCCGCAAGAAGAAGATCCTCGAGGAGGGCCGCGGCCCCGTCCTCATGGACACCATCACCTACCGCTTCTCCGGCCACTCGCCGTCGGACGCCTCCTCGTACCGCACGAAGGAAGAGGTCGAGCTGTGGGAGCAGGTGGACTGCATCAAGGAGTACAGCAACCTGCTCATCTCCAACGGCCTGACCACGCAGGACGAGATCGACGGCTACACGGCCTCGCTGACCGAGAAGCTCGTCAAGGTTCTCAAGCTCTCGATCGACGACGAGACCACCCCGCGCGTTGCCGACGGCTACATCGACTCCGTCATGTTCTCCAACGAGAAGGTCGAGGCCTTCGACGACGCGACCCCCGAGATCGACCTCGAGGACAACCCGCGCGTCAAGGCGCTGGCCAAGAAGGTGCGCACCTCCGTCGACGAGAACGGCAAGCCCGTCTCCAAGATGCGCATGTACCAGTTCCGTGACGGCCTGTTCGAGGCCATGCTGCACCGCTTCAAGACCGACCCGACGATGGCCGCATGGGGCGAGGAAAACCGCGACTGGGGCGGCGCCTTCGCCGTCTACCGTGGCCTGACCGAGGCCCTGCCTTACCGTCGCCTGTTCAACTCGCCCATCGCCGAGGCCTCGATCGTGGGCGCCGGCGTCGGCTACGCGATGGCCGGTGGCCGCGCGGTCGTCGAGCTCATGTACTGCGACTTCCTGGGCCGCTCCGGTGACGAGGTCTTCAACCAGATGGCCAAGTGGCAGTCGATGAGCGCCGGCCTGCTCAAGATGCCTCTCGTCCTGCGCGTGTCCGTGGGCGCGAAGTACGGTGCTCAGCACTCCCAGGACTGGAGCGCGCTCGTCGCTCACATCCCGGGCCTGAAGGTCTACTTCCCGACGACCCCGACCGACGCCAAGGGTATGCTCAACCTGGCGCTGGCCGGCACCGACCCGGTCGTGTTCCTCGAAAGCCAGAAGCTCTACGACAAGGGCGAGGACTTCGAGCCCGGCGGCGTGCCCGAGGGCTACTACGAGACCGAAGAGGGCGAGCCGGCGATCCGCCGCGAGGGCACCGACATCACGATCGCTGCCTACGGTGCGACCGTGTACAAGGCCCTCGAGGCCGCTGACGTCCTGGCTGAGAAGTACGGCCTGAGCGCCGAGGTCATCGACCTGCGCTTCGTCGCCCCGCTCAACTACGACAAGCTCATCGCCTCCGTGAAGAAGACCGGTCGCCTGGTCCTCACCTCGGACGCCGTCGAGCGTGGCTCCTTCCTCAACACGGTCGCCGCCAACGTGCAGACCCTGGCCTTCGACGCGCTCGACGCGCCGATCGCGGTCGTGGCCTCGCGCAACGGCATCACGCCCGGACCCGAGATGGAGTCGTACTTCTTCCCGCAGGTCTCCTGGATCCTCGACGCGATTCACGAGCGCATCCTCCCGCTGCCCGGCCACGTGCCCACCACGAAGCACGCGACCGAGGCCGAAATCGCGCGCCTGAACCGCGCGGGACTCTGAGGCGCTGGGGGCGGGCCGTTCCCCTTTCCGGCCCGCCCCCGTCCTTGGCTCGCATTCCCTGACGCGAGCCCGCGAGGCCGGGGCTACACTCCTCCTCACCGTGCCCCGGCCTCGCCCACATACTTGTTTCAATACCGTTTTTCTCCACCCAACGAAGAGATGGCAGAACCCATGGACATCACCAACGACCCGGCAGCAACCCCGGCCCAGCGCATCGAGGCGCTGCGCGCCGGCGTGGCCGACGAGCACTTCCCCAGCTGGGTGCCCGAGTCGAACAACCACATCCACACGTGCTTCTCGTTCAGCCCCTACACGCCCACGCACGCCGCCCTGCTGGCGCGCCGCAACGGCCTGCGCGTTGTTGGCTCGGTCGACCACGACTCGATCGGCGCTGCCGCTGAGATGAGCGAGGCGACCCGCATCCTGGGCATGGGTTCCGTCACCGGCTTCGAGATCCGCGCCCGCTTCGGCGAGGGCACGCCGCTCGCGCAGCGCAAGCTCAACAACCCCGATTCCGAGGGCGTCGCCTACATGACGGTTCAGGGCGTGCCCGCTCCGGCCCGCGAGAAGGTCGCCGAGTGGCTCGCCCCCAAGCGCGCCGCACGCCTGGAGCGCACCCTCGCCATGGCCGAGCGCGCCAACAAGATCCTCACCGACCTGGGCCTGGAGCCCTTCGACCCGCAGGTGGACATGGTCGGCATCTCCCAGTACGCCAATGGCGGCGGGATCACCGAGCGCCACCTGCTGGCCGCCATGGCCTCGGCCCTCATCCGCGGTTTCGGCCGCGGTCCCGCCCTGGTCCAGGGCCTGGATTCGATGGGCGTCGAGATCCCCGAGTCGCTCGCGCGCGTCCTGTCCGACGCCGACAACCCGCACCTCATGTACGACCTGCTGGGCGTCCTGAAGGCCAACTACCTGGATCGCATCTACATCCAGCCCACCGACGAGCTGCCGAGCGCGGCTGAGGTCGTCGAGTTCGCCGACTCGGTCGGTGCGATCGCCACCTACGCCTACCTGGGCGACGTGTCGGCCTCGCCGACCGGCGACAAGAAGGCCGAGAAGTTCGAGGACGCGTTCCTCGACGAGCTCTTCGAGTACATGGAGTCGATCGGCCTGCGCGCCGTCACCTACATGCCCCCGCGCAACACCCCCGAGCAGCTCGAGCGCATCCACGCGCTCGCGGCCGCACACGGCATGCTCGAAATCTCGGGCGTGGACATCAACCAGCCGCGCCAGCGCTTCACCTGCGAGGAGCTGCGGCGTCCTGAGTTCGCGGATCTCAACGAGGCCACGTGGGCCCTCGTCGCACACGAGGCCCTGTCCTCCGTGGATCCCTCCCTGCACCTGCTGGGCCGCACGGGTCGCCTGACCCCCGAGGCCCTCGCCGAGCGCATCAGCCAGTACGCACCCCTGGGCCGCGCGATTGCCGACGGCGAGGACGCCGCCGCTGTTGCCGCCCGAGCCACATCGATTAACTGACGAGTATCGTCAAGAAAGAGAGACATCATGAGTAACGCTCCCGAGGTACGCGGGCTCTTCCTTAAGGCCCTCGGCCGCCCGGTCATCGTGGCCCCCAGCTCGGCCGAGCCGACCGTCACCTTTGACGGCCCGCTCACCGAGGTCTGCCCCTGCTCCCTGAAGGAGACGGAGCTTCCCGTCGTCGTGCGCGCCGGCGAGGAGACCTTCGAGGTCCGCGCCACCGCCACGGGTGAGCGCGCCATCAACGGTCGCGTCGCCCTCGTCACGGGTGGTGCCCAGGGCTTCGGCGCGGAGATCGCGCGCGGCCTGGTGGACGCCGGCTGCTTCGTGTACGTCGCCGACCTGAACGGTGAAGGCGCTGCCGCGAAGGCGGCCGAACTCGGCGGCGAAGGCGTCGCCCACCCGATCACGGTCAACGTCGCCGACGAGGAATCCGTCGCCGCGATGGCCGCCGAGATCGAGCGCGTCACCGGCGGCCTCGACCTGGTCGTCTCCAACGCGGGCATCGTGCGCGCCGGCTCCGTCCTCGAGCAGGACGCCTCCGCGTTCCGCCTGTCCACGGACATCAACTACGTGGCGTTCTTCCTGGTCACCAAGCACCTGGGCCAGCTCCTGGCCCGCCAGCACTCGACCGCCCCCGAGTGGCTGACCGACATCATCCAGATCAACTCCAAGTCCGGCCTCGTCGGCTCGAACAAGAATGCCGCCTACGCGGGCTCGAAGTTCGGCGGCATCGGGCTGGTCCAGTCCTTCGCCCTCGAGATGGTTGCTCACGGCGTGAAGGTCAACGCGATCTGCCCCGGCAACTTCTACGACGGCCCGCTCTGGTCCGACCCGGACCGCGGCCTCTTCGTCCAGTACCTGAACTCCGGTAAGGTCCCCGGCGCCAAGACGGTCGCCGACGTCAAGGAGTTCTACGAGGCGAAGGTCCCCATGCGCCGCGGCGCCCAGGGAATCGACGTTCTGCGTGCGATCTTCTACATCGTTGAGCAGGAATACGAGACCGGCCAGGCCGTGCCCGTCACGGGCGGCCAGGTGATGCTCTCCTGACAGTGTCACGAGGCCGGGGATCCCAGCGGGTTTCTCGCCAGCTCCCCGGCCTCGTCCTTTCTTCCCACGTCCAGTTGTTTTTCCAGTGAAAGAGTCAGTCATGACCCAGATTCCCTCCACCCAGTACGCGATTCAGATCGTCGGCAAGGAAGAGTTCGTCGTTAACCCGGCGAAGCCCGTTGATCCCGTTGGGCCGACGCAGATCATGCTCGAGGTCGAAGCCTGCGGCATTTGCTTCTCTGATACGAAGCTGCTCCACCAGTTTGATGGCCACCCGCGCAAGTCGGACGTGGTGGCGGGTATCGATCTGGACGCCCTCAAGGACATTCCGTCCTACCACCCGAACCAGGAGGCCGTGACGCCCGGCCATGAGCCCGTCGTCCGCGTCGTGCAGGTCGGCGAGAAGGTCACGCACTTCAAGGTCGGCGACCGTCTGCTGGTCCAGGCCGACTGGAAGCACCTGCGCACCGCGAAGTCGAACGGCGCGTTTGGCTACAACTTCGACGGCGCCCTCGAGGAGTTCGTCGTCGTCGACGAGCGCTGCGTCGTGTCCCCGGATGGGGAAGAGTTCCTCATCCACGTGTCGGAGGGCCCGTCGGCCGCGGCCGTCGGCCTCATCGAGCCCTGGGCGACCGTCGAGGTGGCCGCCTGCTGGTCGTCGGCGAGGGTGACATCGACGCTCTGACCGCCGAGCACAAGCCCGCCGAGGTCGTGCGCGTTGCCGCCGACGCCATCGAGGGCGTCGAGGGCGAGTTCGACGACATCGTGTTCTTCGGCGCGGACGCCGACGCCATCGAGAAGGCCGCGCTCCTGATCGGCACCCGCGGCACCATGTGTGTCGTCCTGGGTGGCGAGAAGATCTCGCGCAAGGTGTCCCTGGACATCGGCCGCGTCCACTACGACTTCACCCGCTTCTGCGGCACGACCGGCTCGGACCCGCGCGAGGGCTACGCCTGGATCCCCGCCAACGGCGACCTGCGCGAGAACGACAAGTGCGTCTTCGTCGGCGCCGCGGGCCCGATGGGCGTCATGCACACGATGCGCGCCGTCACCTCGGGTGTTCCCGGCCTCAGCGTCGTTGGTACGGACCTGTCGGACGAGCGCCTGGCCAACCTGACGAAGGTCGTCGGCCCGACCGCCGAGAAGAACGGCGTGCCGCTGGACATCGTCAACACCTCCTCGACGCCCCTGGAGTACGGCTACACCTACGCGACGTGCCTCGTGCCCGTCCCGGCGCTGGTCTCCCAGGCCGTCGACCTGCTGGCTGAGGGCGGCATCCTGAACGCGTTCGCCGGTATCCCGGCCGGCACGTTCGGCGACTTCGACCTGCAGGGCATCATCGAGCGCCAGATCTTCATGCTGGGCACCTCCGGATCGGACGTCTCCGACATGCGCACGGTCCTGCGCAAGATCGAGGCTGGCATCATCGACACCACGATCTCCCTGTGGGCGATCACCGGCATGGCGGGCTTCGGCGACGCCATCAACGCGGTGATGGACCGTACCTCGGGCGGCAAGATCATGGTCTTCCCGATGATGCACGACCTGGGCCTGACCCCCGTGTCTGAGCTCGCCGAGAAGCTGCCGACCGTCGCCGCGAAGCTCGACGCCGCCGGCCTGTGGACCAAGGAGGCTGAGGAGGCGCTGCTCGCCACCCGCTGAGCGCTCCGCCTCGACCTTCGCCCCGGCCTCGTCTGTTTCGACGAGGCCGGGGCCTTCTTTCTCTGGGACAATGAGGGGGCAAGCGTTGTGTTGCGAACAAGGAGGTTCCCATGACAGTCAACGATTCCGCCTTGCAGGAGCGTTACGTGGCGCTGCAGGCGTGGCTGGTCGGGCAGATGTCCCCGCGCGCGCCTCACGCGGCGGACCTCTTTGCGCAGGACAGGGAGTGCCTCTACGCCGCCTTCCTCTCCGCGCTCGTTGGTACGGGGCTGGGATTCGCCGACTTCGACGACAATCGCGCCCATCACGGGCTCTATGCCTTTGATTTCTTCGTGGGTGACCTCGAGGCTCCGCCCCGAGGCAGGGGTGTTGATGGGGCGAGGGCGTCCGTTGTAGCAGGGGATTCTGCCACGGACGCCGCCGCCCCGGCGATGTGCCACACCCTCGTCGACACGTGGCTCGGGGAAACGGGCAGGCGCATCCCGTTCGTGGCCTCCGTGATCGCCTCCGTGGCCACCCTCGAGCTCGTCGCCGACGTGAGCGTCGACGGATGCGTCTTCGAGTGTGAGCTGCTGCCGGGCTACGCGCGCTCCACCGCGAACTACCCGTGGGAGGACGGGAGCCTGCCGATCGGCTCGCTCGATTCGTCTCTGGTGATCCCCGGTCCACTCATCTACGTGGAGGCGGGCGTGCGATACGAGGGACAGGTTCTGTCCTGCTTGGGCGTCGACGAGGTCGTGGCCTCGTGGGTGCAGATGGGGCTCTCTGTGGAGTCCTCCACGGCCTCCGGCACCGGAGTGACTGCCGTTCTGCGCGCCCCGCACGGGGGCCCTGAGATGCTCGGGTGGGCTGCCGACGCAGTGGCTCGCGCCCTGTCCGCGTGCGGGTACACCGGGGTAGTGCAGATCCGAGCGCGCTTCGCTCACGCGCCGGCGTAGCATCCGATTGCCGCACCGTCGCGCATAACGAAGCCCCGGCCTCGTCCGTTGAGACGAGGCCGGGGTACGTTGCGAGGGGAGAGGCCCCTTACGCGTTGGTCTTCTCGGCGGCGACGGGAGCGTCGTCCTTCCAGAAGTCCAGCTCGTCGGGGTTCAGTCCGATCGCGGAGGCCTTGAATTGCGGCTCGAGGCCGGCCTTGCGCTGGGCGACGTAGTCGTTCGCGCAGCGGATGGCCTGGTTGCCCAGGATGACGATGACGGGCAGGTTAATGAGCGCCATGAGTCCCATCAGGATGTCACCCAGGTTCCACGCCACCTCGAACTTGAGGAGGGCGCCCGCGAAGACAAGCAGAGCTGCGACCGCGCGGAAGATCGAGAGCATCCAGTGCTTCATGTTCTTGTTACGCAGCAGGAAGCGGAAGTTGACCTCGGCGTAGTAGAAGTTGCCCACCAGCGTCGTGAACGCGAAGAGGAACAGGGCGACCGAGATGAAGACCTGCGCGGGGCCCTGACCGAGGACCGTCGCCATCGCGTCCTTAACGAGGGGAGCGCCCGTCACGCCGTTGTCGTTGCCAACACCAGAGGAGAGCACCACGAACGCGGTGAGCGTGCAGATCACCATCGTGTCGATGAAGACCGAGAGCATCTGGACGAGGCCCTGCTTGGCAGGGTGCGACACGGAAGCCGAAGCGGCGGCGTTCGGAGCGGAACCGACGCCCGCCTCGTTCGAGTAGAGACCGCGCTTGATGCCGTACATCATCGCGGAGCCGGCGAAGCCACCGAAAATCGCCTTAAAGTCGAAAGCGCCGCTGAAGATCGCCGAGAACATCGCGGGAATGTTCTGGTAGTTGAGCGCGATGACGACCAGGCCGACGCCCAGGTAGATGATCGCCATGACGGGAACGAGCAGGGCGGTGACGTCGGTGAGACGACGCGTGCCGCCGAAGATCGAGCCGGCCATGAGGATCGCGAGGACGATACCGACGATCCACGGGGTCCATTCGTTCGCCCAGCTGTACTCGGTGAACGCGTCGGCAACGTTGAAGGAGGCGAGCAGATTGAAGCCACCCATGTAGGTGAGGATAAGAACAGAGGCGAAGAGCGTGGCCAGCCAGTTCTGCTTGAGTGCCGTCTGGATGTAGTAGGCGGGGCCGCCGTAGGAGTGGTGAGGGCCCTGCTTCTTGTAGATCTGCGCAAGCGTAGACTCGATAAAGGCGGAGGCGCCGCCGAGGGTCGCGATGACCCACATCCAGAAGACAGCTCCCGCGCCGCCGAGCGTCACGGCCGTCGCCACACCGGCAATGTTGCCGACGCCCACGCGCGAGGCCGTCGACACCATCAGTGCACGGAACGAGGAGACCTCGCCTTCCTCGTGGGGAGGCTCGGTCACGACGCGGATCGCTTCCTTAAACAGGCGCAGCGGAAGAGCGCGCGTGCGGATGAAGAAGTACAGGCCGACGCCAATCAGCAGGGCGACAAGCAAGTACGTATACATAAAGCCTGAGATAGCATCCAGGGTGCCGGCAAGATCGAAAGCCGGACGCAGAGTTCCATTCATCGTTGTTCCTAGCGTTGATGGATGTTCGTGGACGCGGCGAGGCCGCGCTGATGGTCCCGAGTATAGCTCCTCGGTCAACGGAAGGTAAAGAGTTTACTAAAAAACGTGATGGCTTCGGCCGTATAGGCAGGTGATGGGCGTAGGGAGCGGACATAGATCCCTACTTACTTGCCAATGTAGCGTTTGCTGGGGCACATTTTCATGAAATCTCTGTGGTCTGGGGCATTAAAATCGCCAATTTTGGGCATATTTGGCCACCTGTAGCAAGGGAGATCGTTGCAATCTGGCGGAAAACTGGGTCCATGTGCATCGGTTGCGCTTGATTTGACGTTGTCTGGAGAAGTGCGTATTGTTTTCCTTGTTGCGCCGAACGGCAGCGAACGAAGCGAGAAGCTCGGGTCGCGGAAACATGGCGCGAAACGCCTTTCGAAAACATGCGAGATATTCGTGTGTGCTTGATCGTGTGGGTGTTGTTTGTGAACTCGATAGTGTGTTTGTTTGTTTTTTTATGCCTGTTTTTTGTTTTTGAGTGTTTTTGGTTGGGATTGCTGGCTGGC
>CATYYP010000060.1 GCA_958415245.1 Schaalia odontolytica
ATTCGGCGATGAGGTCCGCTTGGGGGGTCATCGCGGTGCGAATCATCCAGTAGAAGGGGAAGACCGTACACAGGATGGCGACCCCGAGAATCAGCCAGGCGACGATGCGTTGCGGGAGCGCTGTGCGATTCATGATGAGCTCCTTATGCCAGGTCAGAGGATCCGGCGCGCATGAGGCGCAGCTGGATCGCGGTGAAGATGGCGAGTACGACCACCAGCAGCATGGCGACGGCGGACGCGTAGCCCATCTTCAGGAAGGTGAAGCCCTGCTGGTAGATGTAGTAGTAGATGACTCGGACGGCGGGGATCGGGTGCCCGGCGTATCCGATTTGGACGGTGTCGAAGATCTGGAAGCTTCCGATCAGGCCCATGACGAGGACGAGGACGAGGACCGGGCGCAGCAGGGGAAGCGTGATGCTGAAGAACATGCGCCCCTCGCCCGCGCCGTCCAGGGCGGCACTCTCGTAGAGTTCGCCGGGAATTTGGAGCATGCCCGCGTACAAGAGCAGGGCGGTGTACCCGGTGTAGGCCCAGATGTTGATACCCGCGACGATCGGCATGGCGGCGTGGGCGTTGTAGAAGGTCACCCCGTCGATGCCGACATAGCTGAGCAGGCGGGTCACGTAGCCGATGTTGGAGTCGAGGAGCCAGCCCCAGATGAGGGCGATCGCGACGTTGGGCACCAGCCAGGGAAGCAGGAGCAGGGAGCGCACCCACGTGGAACGGGCGAATCGCTGCATGAGAGCGGCGAGGAGGAGGCCCAGGAACGTCTGCCCGATGATGTTGTAGAGGGCGTAGGCGATGGTCACCGCGAAGGCGTTCCAGACTTCCTTGTCCCCGATTGCTTTCGCGTAGTTATCGAGGCCGACGTAGTGGGCGTCTCCGATCAGGTTGAAGTCGGTGAAGGAGTACCACAGGCCGCGCAGGGCCGGGTAGACGTAGAAGACGAAGAAGCCGACGAAGGTAGGAATGAGGAAGATGGCGGCGGCGACTCGGTCGTCGCGCACACGCTTTTTCCCCGCTCCCGCGGTCTCGCCAGAACGCGAGATGGCGGCACCCGTACCCTTGCGGGCCGAGGCCTTGGAACCGCTTGCGGCTCCAGCTAGGTAGGGGGCAGCTCCGCCCCCTTTTGTAAGTGTTGTACTCGTCATCGAGAACACCTCCAGTGATGCGACACGTAATTATAAAACAGCTCTAACAAACTTTGTCAAGACCGTTGACAAAGTTGCTGCTCACATGCTTCACTGTGTGTACTGCGACACTTTAATGTGTCGCACGTCCCAGCACCGAAAGGAGTCTCAACGATGAGACGTTTTCCCCGAATTGCCGTGGCCCTGGCGGCCACCGCAGGCCTGACATGCGCAGCACTGCCGGCCTCGGCGACGGAGAATGACACCGTCCAGTGGACGGCGCTCGAAGCGGCCGACGCTCCGATCATGAACCCCCTCAAGGGCTTCTTCCCCTTCGCACCGGAGGACGGCTCCGCACCCAAGGCCGTCGACGGAGCACTCCCCTACACGATGGAGTGGGCATACTTTCCCGTCAACGCGGTCGTGACCGGGCGCGACACCTACGACTTCACGAAGGTTGACGCGCTCCTCGACGCCATCGCGTCGCGCGGCGACCAGTCGGCGATCCGCTTCTACCTCGACTACCCCACGCGCCCCACCGGCGTCCCCCAGTACCTCATCGACGCGGGCATCGACAGGTCGCGGACCTACACGGTCTTCGACAACAACAACGTCTCCTTCTCCCCCGACTACAACGACCCCGCGGTCCAGGAGATGCTCCTGCACTTCGTGGACGCCCTGGGCAAGAAGTACGACGGCGATCCCCGCATCGGTTACATCACCGCGGGCCTCATCGGCTTCTGGGGAGAGGACCACACCTGGCCGATGAACGGCGAGAAGAGCGCCGATAACCCCAAGGGCGAGAACTGGATGCCCTCGGACGAGTTCCGGGCCAAGCTCGTCGCAGCGTGGGACAAGGCCTTCGACAAGACCTTCGTGCAGTACCGACTCCCCACGTCGGCGACGAAGGAACACCACATGGGCTACCACGACGACTCCTTCGCGTATTCCACGCTGGATAACGTCGACTGGCACTTCATGTCCCACATGAAGAACCAGAACGAAACGGATGCCTGGCGCAGTGCCCCCATCGGCGGCGAGGTCTACCCGCCGCTGCAGACGTGCATCTTCTCCCAGCCCCTCAACTGCGCGGGCGCCGAGGCAGAGCGAGCCCAGGGCCGCAACTTCGACATGATGGGCTCGATCAAGGCCACGCACGCCACCTGGCTCATCAACGAGAAGGCATTCACGGTTGGATACCAGGGCGATGACATGAAGCGCGCCGAGGAAGCGAACGCCGCGATGGGTTACACCCTCCAGGCGACGAAGGCCGCGGCGTCCATCACCGGCAACGACGCCACCGTCTCCGTCGAGATCGCGAACACCGGCGTCGCGCCCTTCTACGCATCCTGGCCGATCGAGGTGTCCCTGGTTGACGGCGTCGGCTCCACGGTTGCGAGCCAAATCGTCGAATCCCCGCTGCCCTCGATCACTCCCGGGACCACCGGCACGGTCACGGCGCACGTCACCGTCCCCGCAGCCCGCGGCGGCGCTCGCGCGGTCGCCGATGATCTGACCGCAACGATCCGCGTCGTCAACCCGCTGCCGAACGGAGCTCCCGTCGTCTTCGCCAACAGCGGGATGAACACGATGCTGCCCGGCGCACTGACGCTGACGACCGTCCAGCGCATGGATGCGACCAACGCTCCCAGCCCCACGCCGCAGGACACGGCCACTCCGAGCGATCCGGCCTCGTCTGCCACGCCAAGCGCCGCCCCCGTGGCCGCAAGCGCACCGCAGGCGACCCAGCCCTCCTCGCTGGCTCGCACCGGCACGAACGCTCTGGCTTCTCTCGTCTGCATCGCAGCGATGGCGGGAGCCGGAACGTTCCTCTACAGGCGCGCTCATAGGCGCTGACCTGCACACATGCCCCCGGGGTAGGTTCCAAACGGGCACAATAGGGCCTACCCTGGGGGTGTTATCCCGTCGACATCTACGAGGTTAGGAGGCCCCATGAGCGCTACCCACGGCCCAGACCGCATTCGCGAGCTGAATTCGCTCGCGATTCTCGCCTACCTGCGCACCGTCGACGAGGCCACCGTGAGCCAGATTGCTCAGGAGACCGGACTGTCGCGCACGTCGGTCGGGGCGACGATCGCGGACTGCGAGGAACTCGGCTGGGTGTCGTCGCTGCCGCCGGCCCCCTCGATCACCGGGCGTCCGGCCAAGCGCTACCGTTTCCAGTCCGAGGCCGGCGTCGTCGTCGGTCTCGACATCGGCGCGAACCACATTGACGTCCTGGCGACGAACCTCGTGGGGTCGTCCCTCGCGTCGTTGCGGGCCGACGTGTCTCCGGAGGCACCGGCTTCGGAGCGTCTGAGCACGGCCCTGGCCCTCCTCGAGGACGCGCTGAACGTGAAGGACGTCGTCCGCGAGCGCCTGACCGTCATTTCCGTTGCTCTGACTGGTCCCGTCGACGCCGAGGGGCGTTCCCCGTACGGCACTCCCCTGCCCGGGTGGGATTCGGTCAACATCGCGAATGAGCTGCGCGAGCGCTACGGATGCGCCGTCCTCGTCGAAAACGACTGTAAGTGCGCCCTCGCGGCCGAGGCCTGGACCGGGCAGGCGCAGGACCTCTCCTCTGCCGCCTACATCATGGCGGGCGCGCGCATTGGCGCGTCTTTCATGATCGATGGGACGGTGTGCCGGGGAGCGGGCGGGGCGGCCGGCGAGGTCGGCGCCCTCAAGGCGCTGAAGTGGAGTTCGACCCCGGCTGTCTTCCTCACGCACTCGCGTCTGCCCGATGACATTCCGACGCATCGGGCCGCTCAGTGGGTGTGCGATCAGGCGCGCGAGGGGGATCGTGAAGCCCTCAAGATCGCGCGGTCGTTTGGTCGCAACCTCGCCGTCGGCGCGTCCGCGCTGGTCCTGACGGTCGATCCCGAGGCCCTCATCGTGGGCGGCGGCATTTCGGCATCCGCCGACGTGTGGATGGATGCTTTCACGCAGCGTCTGACGGAACTGGTCCTGCGTGTGCCGGACGTGCGTACCTCGGATCTGGGTTCTCGGGCCGTGGTCGTCGGTGCCGCTCGACGAGGCCTCGACCACGTCGAGACGCTCACGCTCGGGGATACGCTGCGTTCCCCCCAGGCACTCTTTCAGGAGGCCTGACAGAGCACGAGAAGGGGCGGGTGGCCTGATGGTCACCCGCCCCCCTGTGTGTCCTTTAGGCGACTGCGCACCATCCGGCGTACAGCTCCATGAGGCGGCGGACTTCATCGCGGACGATTCCCGTTGCGGGACCGACGTACTTGCGCGGGTCGACCAGGCCCGGATCGTGCAGCAGGATGTCGCGGATGCGGCTGGTGAAGACGACGTTGAGGTGCGTGGAGACGTTGATCTTCGTCATTCCCGCGTTGATCGCGGCGACCATACCCTCGTCGGGCACCCCGGAGGAGCCGTGCAGGACGAGGGGAACGGGGACGGCGCTCTTGATGGCGGCAATGAGGCCTGTGTCCAGGACCGCGTCGCGCGTGGCCATGGCGTGGGAGGATCCGACGGCGACGGCGAGCAGGTCGACGCCCGTGTCGGCGACGAATTGGGCGGCGTCCTCGGGCTTTGTGCGCGCCTTGGGGTCGTGGACGCCGTTCTTTCCGCCCACCTCCCCGAGTTCGGCTTCGACGCTCACCCCCGAGGCGTGAGCCATCTCGACCATCTTCGCGGTCGTGGCGCGGTTGACGTCGTCGGGCAGGACGGAGCCGTCGTACATGATCGATGTGAATCCCAGGTCGACGGCGGCGCGGCACAGGTCGGTCGATTCGGCGTGGTCCAGGTGGACGGAGACGGGGACGGTGGCCTCGGAGGCAAGCTCGATGAGCGCGCGGCCGATCGGTGCCAGGCGGCCTCCGTGGTACGCGACAGCGTTTTGCGAGAGCTGGAGGACCAGGGGCAGCTGCGCCTCCTGTGCCGCGTCGATGAACGCCTCGGCGTGGTCCAGCAGAACGACGTTGAAGGCGGCCAGACCCTGCCCTCGCTGCGCTGCGTCGCGGGCGAGAACTGCGGTATCTGCGAGCATTGTTCGCTCCTTTCGTTGGTCTGAAAATGGTGGAGGTTAGTGGGTGGGCCGAGACGCGAGGCGGACGGGCGACGCGGCTGAAAGGACACGGGAGCGCACGCTCATGTCGATCTCTCCCGCCGTTGGGCGCACTACTGCTGCCGTCGATGTCGCGACCGCGTCAGCGAGCGCCATGACGCCGTTGATCTCGCTGAGCGATCCGTGCCCGTCGAGGTGCGTGGCGATCGCGGCTACCCCGGCGTCTCCGGCCCCCGTCGGGTTTCCGGTGATGGTCGGGTCGCTCGAGGCGTGCCACGCACCGTCGCTCGAATACAGGTCCATGCCGTCGGCGCCTCGGGAGACGAACACCCAGGAGGCCCCACGATCGAGGAGCATGCGCGCGCCTTCGTCGAGGCGTGAGCACCCGGTGGCGGCTCGTAGCTCGTGCTCGTTGGGCTTGAGGACATCCGCATACGAGGCGGCGTCGACGAGGGCAGTCCCGGAGGTGTCCAGGATGATGCGGGCACCCGAGGCCTTCGCGGCCTCGAAAATGGGGGTGATATCGCTGGCGCGACTGTCTCCCGGGAGCGACCCGCAGATCGCACAGACATCGCCGGGCGTGAGCACGGAGGCGAGAAACTCGGCGCAGCAGGACCACACCTCGCGGGGAGGGGCCTGCCCGGCCTCGTTGAAGATCGACACCTCTCCATCCACGAGGGCCACGGACCTGCGCGTGGGGACCGGGGAGGCTATCCAACGGGTCTGCACCCGAGGCGCGAGGCTCGCGAAGAGGTCGCGGACCCGTTCTCCGGTCGCCCCACCGAGGGGACCCGTGGCGCACACCGAGGCACCCAACTGGTCCGCCACTCGGGCGACGTTGAGGCCTTTCCCGCCGGGGCTCTCCTGTATGTCAGTGACGCGCGTCGTGGATCCCCGTTCCCACCCGGGCACGCCCCAGGTGATGTCCAGCGCGGGGTTGGGCGTCACGGTGTAGATCATGCGTACACCTCCTCGAGCTCGAGCGAGAGTGCAACCGCGCCGAGGGCCTGCGAGTCAGATCCGAGGCGAGCGCGCAGCAACGCGGGCGGGGGCGCGACGATCGAGCCGAGCGCGAGCGCACGGCGCAGCGGCCCGTAGATGAGCTCGCCGCCGCGCGAGAGCCCACCGCCCAGGACGATGGGGATGGAGCCGACCTGGTGGGCGACGACGGAGAGGACATGCCCAAGGGCACCCATCGCCTCGTCGAGGATCCGCACCGCGTCCGGGTTACCCATGGCGGCTGCGTCTTCAACGTCGCGCGCGCCCGACCCCTCGGGGACGATCCCCGCGTCGACCGCGCACCTGGCGATCGCCGAGGCCGAGGACACCGACTCGAGGGGAACAATCACTCCGGTGGCGGGGTGCGCGACGCCAACCTGGCCGATCTCGCCCGTCCACGGGCGCGACGGGGACAGGTGTCCGCCGAGGACCAGGCCCGAGGCGATCCCCGTCCCCACGGCCACGTAGAGGCAGTCGGGTACGCCCACGCCCCAGCGGGCCTCGGCGAGGGCCCCCGAGCGCACGTCGTGCCCGAAGGCGACGGGGCATCCACACAGGTCCGCGATGAGGTCGCGCAGGGGCGCGCGCCGCCAGCCGAGGTTGGCCGAAAAGACGCCCATACCTCGTTCCTCGTCGACGATCCCCGGCACGCACACTCCCAGAGCAGCACCCGGGCCGGCGAGGGCCAGGAGGGGCTTCGCCATGGACGCAACCACTCGGGCGACATCCTGGGCGCCGGTGTGCGGGGTTGGCAGCGGATCAACGCGCTCGCGCACAACCCCATCATCGCCGGCGAGAACCGCCTTGATGGTGGTTCCGCCGACGTCGACTCCGACTCCCAGTGCGTTCACGGCAGGATGACGGATCGCGTGAGGTTGCGGGGCGTGTCAGGGTTGAGGCCACGCGCGAGTGCGCGCTCAACCGCCAGGCGCTGGGCGAGGACCAGGTGAGCGATCGGGCACCCATCGAAGGTGACGAGCTCCGCGCCCGTCTCGTGGACCTGCTCCGCGAGGCCGTCGGGGACCGGGCCGAACACCCAGGTCAGGCGTCCGGGCTGGGCAATCGAGATGGGGCCGTGGCGGTACTCCATCGCGGGATAGACCTCGGTCCACGACTGCGAGGCCTCGCGCAGCTTGAGGCCGGCTTCGGCGGCCAGTCCGATCGTCCATCCCGTGCCGAGGAAGGAGATCTGGTCCGCGTCGACCCAGCGCGTAGGAATCTCCATCGCCAGCGCGCGCTCGGCATCGGCGGCCGAGGCCTCGACGTCGTGTCCGAGGGAGCCGAGGAAGTACTGCAGGGCGCTCGTCGCGAATCGGGTCTGGACGACGGAGGTCTCGTCGGCGAAGTCGAGGACGACCTCCTCGCTCGCGTACTCGGAGGCGGGGCCGCCCGCGACGGCGGTGATGAGCAGGGCGGGACGGCCCTCCTCGTGCAGGCGCTTCATGACCTGGATGATCTCCGTCGTCGTGCCGGAGCGCGACAGGCAGATAACCCGATCGAACGTGCGTCCCCACGGGAATTCGGTGGCGGTGTAGGCGTCTCCCGCGCCCTTTCCTGCCCGCTCGCGGTACACGGTGTAGGCCTGCGCGATGAACCACGAGGTGCCGCATCCAACGACGGCAATGTGCTCGCCGTCGGCGGGCAGCGGGTCCGTGGAAAGCTCGGCGACGCGGCGCCACAGGTCGGGCTGGCTGACGATTTCATCGTGAGTACACGACATTGTTGTTCTCCTGGTGTGTGGAATGAATGAGGAATGGGGGTGCTATCGCAGCTGGTTTCGGTTGAAGTACTCAGCGATCTCGGCGCGGACACGGGGGACGTCGACGGGGACATTTCCACCCCTGAGCGAGGTCGTGGCGGCCACGCCGGCGGCAACCGCCTCGCGCGCGCCGAGAGGCGTCGTGTCGGTGACATCGCCGTTGACGACGAAACGGATGAATTCGTCCATGGTGTTGACGTCGGCGTCGCCGTGGCCACCCGCGTCCCCGCGCAGGGGGATCTCGAGGTCGGGGACGGGCTCGTAGCCGCTGCGGTGAGCCCACACACGAACGCACCCGCCTTCGCCGTCGCCAAAGTTTTCGGCTCGACCGCGCGTGCCGATAACGGTGTAGTTACGCCAGTAATCCGGGGTGAAGTGGCACTGTTCGTAGGAGATCATGACACCGTTTTCCTGGCGCGCGAGCAGCATCGAGAGGTCTTCGACGTCGATGACGGGGTTCAATCCCATTTGCGTTTCGGGCGGCCAGTTGTCGAAGGAGAACCAGTCCTCCATGACCGCTCCATCGCTCTGGCCGCTGCGATCCGGGAGAGCCCCGTAGACCATGAGGTCTCCCATGGCGACGACGCGGGCTGGTACCGACTCGGAGAGCCAGTTCATAACGTCGATGTCGTGCGCTGCCTTTTGCAGGAGGAGTCCCGTCGTGCGGCTGCGATCCGCGTGCCAGTCTTTGAAGTAGTAGTCGCCGCCGTTGCCGACGAAGTGGCGGGAGGAGATCGCTTTGGGCGCGCGGTGGCGTAACTCCTGGATGACTCGGCGCAGCGTGCGCACCACGTCCATGTGGCGCATGTTGTGGCCGACGTAGAGGGGCGTGCGCGTCCGATACGCGGTCTCGAGGACCCGGTCGGCCCCTTCGATCGTGATGGCGATCGGCTTTTCGAGGAAGACGGCGACCCCGGCCTCGAG